>CAJXRU010000001.1 GCA_913060565.1 uncultured Gammaproteobacteria bacterium
GCCTAGTCTCGTGGGCTCGGAGATGTGTATAAGAGACAGAATTCTTAGTGAATCCTGAGTTTGAAAAATATTCAATTAACCATATTCCCTATCAAACAAATGATCATAAAAATGAATTATTTGGCTTGTTAAAAAAACGATTAACACCTGTGTTGCAAACAAAATTTTATCCGACGTTTGAGCATGATAGAGTGCTTGAAACAACGCTAAGAAGAATTAGAAATATGAAAGGGAGTGTTGCTAGTCTTTTTCCTGATACCGCAGTTGTACGTATTTTTGATGCTTCTTCTCAAAATCAGTATATTACAATGATCAAAGATGTTGGTCATATGAACATGACTTCAATGTTTGGCGAAGATAATCGTATTGAACCCGAACGAACCAAAATGACAGTATTGAAAGGAGTTGTGGGGAGTTATTCAAAGTTAATGCTTCGTGTGCAAAGAGCTAATATTAAACGGTTTGTTGACGACGCTCTGTCGATTCAATCGGAAGCTGACTATGAACGATTGTTAGATAATTATGGCGTTAGAAGAACCGATCCGACTTTCTGGAAAGAAAATGACTTATTGCATTTAGCGACCAAACATCAAAGCGAGCTGAACTATGGAATAATTGATTTAAGCCGTTATGAAAATAGATAATCTATTATTAAACATTAAACATTAAACATTAAACATTAAACAATGCAGTTGTTCGTTGCATTACTAGATAGTTGTAATAATAAAGCCCTCTGAAATATTAAGTTCGGAGGGCTTTATTTTATTGCTTATATCGGTTGTAAGAGACTAAACGTTAAAGCGGAAGTGAATGACATCGCCATCTTTAACGATGTAGTCTTTCCCTTCAACACGCAGTTTACCAGCGTCTTTTGCGCCAGACTCACCGTTGTGCTCAATGAAGTCATCAAAGCCAATGACAGCGGCACGGATGAAACCGCGTTCGAAATCAGTGTGAATTTTACCAGCGGCTTGTGGTGCTGTTGCACCAACATTTACAGTCCATGCACGAACTTCTTTCACACCAGCAGTAAAGTAAGTTTGTAGCTTTAATAGCTCGTAACCGCTACGAATCACACGGTTAAGGCCAGGCTCTTCAATGCCAAGATCTTCCATGAACTCGGCAGCATCTTCAGCGTCAAGCTCAGCAATTTCAGATTCCATTTCTGCACAAACAGCAACAACTACTGCATTTTCTGTCTCTGCGAGCGCTTGCACCTTAGCTAACATCGGATTATCTTCAAAACCATCATCATTGACATTGGCAATGTACATTGTTGGTTTGATAGTTAAAAACTGTAAGTAATCAACCGCTGCTTTCTCTTCTTTAGTTAGCTCTAATGCTCGTAACATTAAGCCTTCATCTAAATGTGCTTTAACTTTTTCAAGAACACTAATTTCGAATTTTGCATCTTTATCGCCGCCTTTAGCTTTTTTTGCCTGACGGTAAATAGCTTTGTCTGATACATCCATATCAGCCAGCATTAACTCAGTATTGATAACTTCGATATCAGCAAGCGGGTCAACTTGACCGCTAACGTGAACAATGTTTTCATTTTCAAAACAACGCACAACGTGACCGATAGCATCCGTTTCACGAATGTTAGCTAAGAATTTGTTACCTAAACCTTCACCTTTAGACGCGCCAGCAACTAAGCCGGCGATATCAACAAACTCCATCGTCGTTGCAATAACACGTTCAGGGTTAACAATCGCTGCTAGCTTGTCCAAGCGAAGATCTGGTACAGGAACCACACCGGTATTTGGTTCAATAGTACAAAACGGAAAGTTAGCCGCTTCGATGCCTGCCTTTGTTAAAGCATTGAATAATGTTGACTTACCAACGTTTGGTAAACCGACGATTCCACATTTGAAACCCATGGTGATTCCTTTAAATTTGTTTGTTTGAGGCTAACCTTTGTAGGTATGCAGCCTGTTTTTTGCGCCATCAAAACCATTTGAGAAAATTAAACTGGTGCATCGAACGGCTTCGTCGACTGCGCCATCTATTAAATCTTGCTCTGCTTTTGGGGCTTTACCTAGCACGTACCCAGTCACTTTATCTTTGTGACCCGGATGACCAATCGCTACGCGTAGACGATGGAATTCTTTATTATTACCCATCGAACTAATGATATCTCGCAGTCCATTGTGACCGCCGTGACCACCGCCTTGTTTGAATTTGGCAACACCAGGAGATAAGTCTAATTCATCATGAGCCACTAGAATATTTTCTACCGGGATCTGATAAAACTTGGCCATTGCTGCAACTGCTTTGCCGCTGCGATTCATAAAGGTCGTTGGAACGAGTAGTCGAACATCATGACCGTCGATATTAATACGTGCGGTATGTCCGAAAAACTTAGATTCTGCTTTAAGCGAGGTATTGTGCCAATTGGCGAGTTGCTGGATATACCAAGCACCAGCATTATGTCTGGTGTTGGCATACTCGGGGCCTGGATTAGCCAGGCCCACGATAAGCTGAATTTGATTACTCAAGAGAGTATATCTTATTCTGCTTCTGGAGCTTCTTCAGCTGTATCTTCTTCAACTGCTGCGCCTTTAGGAGCAGAGATTGAAACAACAGCTTGGTCATGGCTTTCGCCTTTACGTAGTTCAACTGACTCAACACCTGCTGGTAAAGCGATGTCAGAAAGGTGAACAGTTTGACCTAGTTCTAAGTCAGCAACGTCAACTTCGATGAACTCAGGAAGAGCAGCTGGTAAACAAGCTACTTCGATTTCGTTAGCGTGGTGAGAAACGATTCCACCAGACTTAACTGCAGCACATTTGTCTTCGTTTAAGAAGTGAACTGGGATTGCAGTGTGAAGTTCGTGAGTTGCGTCAACACGTAGGAAATCAACGTGGTTAACTACTGGCTTATGAGCATGACGCTGCATAGCTTTAACGATTACTTTCTCTTGTGAACCATCAACGTTTAACGTTAAAACTTGAGAGTAGAAGTTTTCTTGCTCTTGAGCTTTAAATAATTTGTTGTGTTGGATCATGATAGATACAGGAGCGGCTTCGCCACCGTAGATAATCGCTGGAGTTTGGTTCGCGTGACGTAGGCGGCGGCTCGCACCTTTCCCTAAATCTGTACGAATTTGTGCGTCAAGTGTAATTGCTTGTGACATGTTAATGTCTCCAATAATAAATATTTATAGGTGAAGATTTTTGCGACCAAAATCTCCGGATACCGAAAAATTCGGCGCGAAATTATAACAAGTGTAAAATATTTAGGCAATGAATAGATTGATGTTAGGAGAGGGATTTTGTGATGGTGAATATATTTATCGTTCTTTCAGGATTTAAATATTATTTAACTGATCTTATAGGACGTTAATTTTTGAGTTACTGAGGCAAGTTCGATACTTAATTCGCCATAAATATCAGGGTGGTTGTTAAAAAAGTCGATATTATTTTTCAAAAACTCAACGGCTGTCAGCGCATAGTTGATTAGCTCTATATTATTGAACTCTTTCTTATCTAATTTCTCGTCTAGTAGGCTCATAAAACAACTTGCTACCTCATTGGCTTTATCGTCGGAATGCTCGCCAGTCAGAACAAACTCGATAAACAGTGGAAAGTACTTGTTAAAGAGAATTGGAGGTGTAAAACGAAGTTCGTCACAGGGTTCAATGACATTTTTGGCGAAGTCATTTAAAACCATTTCTTTAGAGACATTAAAAAAGCGCTGTTTGGCATAGGGAAGATCGTCGCAATACCAATCATCGTATCGATATTGTTCCCAAATAGTCTCTTCATTAGCAAGTGTTGTCATCGGTTTATCTAATTAAATAAAAAACGACCCGTAGGTCGCTTTAGGAAAATTGATACTGAACGCAGTCATTTGCAGATAATTCTAGGAGAAGGCGCGCAATTGACTCCTGTCAATGAGCACCTTCGACAACGAATTATCAATAAATGACAAGTCTCAGTGCAATTTTAGTATTGGAACATTGCAGAGATGGATTCTTCATTTGATACACGACGCAATGCTTCTGCCATCATGCCATCAAGTGACAATACCTTAACTTTACCTGTTGCTTTCATTTCAGGGGTCAGTGGAATTGAATCAGTTACGATGAACTCGTCAATGACACTGTTTGCAACGTTCGTTACAGCGCTACCAGAAAATACAGCGTGAGTTGCATAAGCGTAGATGTTACGTGCACCATGCTCTTTTAATGCTTCAGCTGCTTTACACAATGTACCGCCAGTATCAATCATGTCATCAACAATAATACAGTCGCGACCTTCAACATCACCAATAATATGCATTACTTGAGCAACGTTAGCTTGTGGACGACGTTTATCGATGATTGCTAGATCGGTGTCATCTAATAATTTTGCTAATGCACGTGCACGAACAACACCACCGATGTCTGGAGATACAACGATAGGTTCGTGGAAATCACGTGATTGAATGTCATCTAATAATACTGGCGTACCGAATACGTTATCTACAGGAACATCGAAGAAACCCTGAATCTGTTCAGCATGAAGATCAACTGTTAATACACGGTCAACACCAACACTTGATAAGAAGTCAGCAACTACTTTTGCAGTAATAGGTACACGAGAAGAGCGTACACGACGATCTTGACGAGCATAACCAAAGTACGGGACAACAGCAGTGATGCGTCCAGCTGATGCACGGCGCAATGCGTCCACCATTACTAATAATTCCATGAGGTTGTCATTGGTTGGTGAACATGTCGATTGCAGAATGAATACATCTGCACCACGAACATTTTCGTTAATTTGAACGCTTATTTCACCGTCGCTAAAACGACCAACAGTAGCTTTACCTAATTTAAGATAAAGACGGTCAGCAATTTTTTGAGCAAGTTCAGGAATAGCATTTCCCGCAAACAATTTAATATCAGGCACGTAAAACCCCAGGTTTGGTTTGGTGGGCGGTGTGAATCCGCCAGTTCATTAGCATTGTGCTAACAGGTTAAGTTTGGCATTGATGACGTTGGCGATCGGATAATGTTGAGGCAAGTGGCGAGATATTAACGCCTTTTGCAACAAAACCATGCATATTTTTAGGTAACTTTTCTAATGCTACAGTGGCGTCAGCACGTGAAGAGAATTCCCCGAAAACACAGCTTCCGGTCCCTGTCATTTTTGCTGGCGCGTATTGTATCAACCAGTCCAGTGCCGAAGCAACCTCGGGATGCCTATTTTTTGTCACTTCTTGGCAGTCATTCTTAAGCGTTGCGGTTGCAAGCTGGGCTAGGGTTATTTCTGGCGTGTTTCTTGGCAGTTGTGGCAAGTTGAAAATCTCTTTCGTACAAACGCTCACACCGGGCCAGATCACCAAATACCAAGGTTGTGGAGGCGTTATTGGTGTTAAGTCTTCGCCAACCCCTTGGGCAAACGCAGCAAAGCCTTTGACAAAAATTGGTACATCAGCACCTAGGCTTAGTCCTAATTCTGCAAGCTTTTCTGCGCTCAAATTAATGTTCCACAAGTGATTCAGTGCGACTAATGTCGTCGCAGCGTCTGATGAACCACCACCAAGTCCTGCTCCCATGGGGAGAATCTTGGTTAAGTGAATATCAGCGCCTACATTATGTCTGCAATACGGTTTTAGCATCATAGCGGCGCGATAGATGAGGTTATCTTCAAGCGCCACACCTTCAACGGCTGGTGATACGGTGACGTTATCAGAGTTGTTGATATCAAAAGACAGTGAGTCACCATAATCTAGAAATTGAAAGTTGGTTTGCAGGCTGTGATAACCGTTTGCTAGACGGCCAGTAATATGTAAAAAGAGATTTAACTTGGCTGGTGCTGGCCATTGATTGTGTTCAAACATTAATAAGAGTCTTGTGTTATAACGCCAAACAAACTTAGCGCTGAATTTTCCATTGCGTAATTGCTAGTTTAAAGTATGTGTTGTCTGATTTTAAGAGTAATTGATGGGGACGATGATAATCACCCACTTCCTTATATTTACTGAGTGTTAACTGCCAAGGACGATTATCGCTCCCTATAATAGTCCCGCGATGAAAATTACCTTGAGTATCCTTTGTTACATCAGTCGCGTTTTCAACCCGCCCAACAAGCCACGCAGGAATATCATTAACAGGAATATGCCAGCGGGTAAGTCGGTAAATAAGTTGTTGGGCATCGCGTCCTTGATAAATCTCGCCACTATTATTGATAGTGACCTGCGATTCGTCCCCTTTAATATTCATTAAAGAAATGCCAAACAGAGTATAGAGGTTGATATCGTAACGTTCATCAACTTGAGACCAATGCATTTTTGCTGCATTTTTCTCAGCGGGGGTTTTTATGGCGAATTTGCCATTGAACTGCCATTGTTGTTTGGTGCTATTGGCCAGATCTGTTGATGCGTCAAAAGTGGCACAACCACCAATGATCATGATGATGGATAGTAATAATAATCGTTTGAGCACAGTAATCCGCTCTAAAATTTGATTTAGGTTGGAATAAGAGTAACTTCTTTTTCGATAGTTCACTACAGATCCTTTCAATTCGCTCATGCTTTCATGTAAAATTCGCGGTTATCAAATTGTCTAACGAATTTTCGAATTAAATAAATGTCTTTAGTTGCCTTGGGAATAAATCATAAAACGGCCTCGGTGGAGTTGCGCGAAAAAATCGCCTTCTCACCAGATCAAATGATCGACGCCCTAAAGCAATTGCGATTAATTAGTAGCGACAGTGAAGCTGTTGTTGTATCGACTTGTAATCGTACTGAATTATATTGCCATCTAACATCTCCTCAGCAGCTTGTTGATTGGTTAAGTGACTTTCATAACATCGAAAAAAGTGAATTAGAACAAAGCTTATACATTCATGAGAATGTAGCCGCAGTAAATCATTTAATGCGTGTCGCATGTGGTTTGGATTCACTGGTGTTGGGGGAGCCGCAAATTCTTGGGCAAATAAAACAGGCTTACAGTACCGCCAAAACAGCTGGCGCTATTGCCATCACCTTAGACAAATTATTTCAACGTACATTTTCAGTCGCCAAACGCGTAAGAACAGATACCAGCATTGGCGCTAATGCCGTATCTGTAGCATTCGCAGCGGTGAGTCTCACGAAACAAATCTTTGGCGAGCTTGATAAAACCAATGTGTTGCTTATTGGCGCTGGTGAAACAATAGAGTTGGTTGCCAAGCATTTGTTAGATGCGGGTGTTACCAATATTACTATCGCTAATAGAACACTCGCTCGTGCTCAGGGCATGGTAGATGAGCTTGGCGGCACGGCAATCACGCTAGCTCAAATTCCTGATCACTTACCGCAAGCTGATGTGGTTATTTCATCAACGGCAAGTACGCTACCCATCTTAGGAAAGGGATTAGTAGAGAGTGCCATATCAAGTCGTCGCCATCAGCCAATGTTGTTGGTGGATATTGCGGTGCCGCGGGATATTGAAGCGCAGGTTGGTGATTTAGACGATGTGTACTTATACACGGTTGATGATTTACAGGGAATCGTTGAGCAAAATATGGCGTCGCGCAGAGCGGCCGCTGATGAAGCGGAAGTCATTGCCACTGAAGAAGCTTCTGAGTTCATGGCGTGGACTAAATCGTTACATACGGTAGACCACATTAAGCAATATCGTCAAAGTAGTCTCGAATCAAAAGATGAATTGTTAGAAAAGGCCATGGCTAAGTTAGCTCAAGGCGGCGATCCTGAAAAAACCATGATCGAATTGGCTAACAAACTGACTAATAAATTAATTCATCATCCAACTCGTGCAATGAGCAGTGCTAGCTTAGCTGGCGACATCGATTCGCTAAATATTATCTCCAAGGCACTAGGTCTTAGCAACGATAACTAATACAATAGCGACAATTACAGATTAAACGCAGGTGATATTTGTCAGCTGTGTCGTTTTACATAGAGAATTATATAAATGAAACCAACAGTTTACGCAAAGCTAGAAGGGCTGCAAGAGCGCCACGAAGAAGTGGAAGCGTTATTGGGTGATCCAGATACGATTTCAAATCAGGACTTATTCCGCGCACTAAATAAAGAATACGCAAAGCTTGGCCCTGTTATTGAAACCTTTAATAACTATAAACAAGCTGAACAAGATTTTGAATCTGCTCAAGAAATGCTCAAGGATGAAGATCCTGATATGCGTGAAATGGCGCAAGAAGAGTATAAAGAAGCCAAAGCAGCGATTGCTGAGATTGAAGATGAATTACAAATCTTACTATTGCCGACTGATCCAAATGATGATCGTAATGCATTCTTAGAAATTCGTGCCGGTGCAGGTGGTGATGAAGCGGCTATTTTTGCTGGTGATTTATACCGCATGTACAGCCGTCATATTGAAAACAAAGGCTGGCGCGTTGAAATCATTACCATGAATGAATCTGAGCAAGGTGGCTTTAAAGAAGTTGTTGCTAAGATTTCTGGTGAAGGTATCTACGGTCAAATGAAATTTGAGTCAGGTGGTCATCGTGTACAACGTGTTCCTGAGACTGAATCTCAAGGTCGTGTTCATACATCTGCATGTACTGTTGTTGTTATGCCTGAAATTCCAGAAAGCGAAGCGATTAAGATTAATCCTGCTGATCTAAAAGTTGATACTTTCCGCGCATCTGGCGCTGGTGGTCAGCACGTTAATAAAACAGACTCTGCTATTCGTATTACCCATATACCAACTGGCACTGTAGTTGAGTGTCAAGATCAACGTTCACAACATAAAAACCGTGCACAAGCGATGTCTGTATTAGGTGCTCGTTTACAACAAGCAGAAGATGAAAAACGTCGCGTGGAAGAAGAGTCAACACGTCGCTCATTGGTAGCGAGTGGTGACCGAAGTGAGCGCATACGTACTTATAATTTTCCGCAAGGCCGTGTAAGCGATCATCGTATCAACTTAACACTGTATCGTTTGGCTGAAGTGATGCAAGGTGATTTGGATATGATCATTGAACCATTGTTGAACGAACAACAAGCTGATTTGCTGGCTGCATTATCGGAAGAAAATAGCTAGGTGAGCAACCCTACTATTGAGCAATTGCTTAAATCAAGTAGCGCGCAACTCGTTAATAGCGATAGCGCACTGCTTGATGTTCAAATCTTATTAGCGCACGTCTTAAATGTTTCTCGTAGCCATTTTTATACTTGGCCTGACAAAATCGTAGAATCACCAAACTTAAATCAATTTAATGATTTATTCGCTCGTCGAATTGGTGGTGAACCCATTGCTTACATTATTGGGCAGCAAGAGTTTTGGTCATTACCTTTTATGGTAAGTCCTGCAACGCTCATACCTCGCGCAGATACTGAGGTGTTAGTCGAGACAGTACTTAATAAGGTCGATTCTAGCGCCGCGAAGGGCATCGATTTAGGCACTGGCACAGGTGCTATTGCGTTGAGTTTGGCGCATGAAATGTCAAATTGGTCGATGTTGGCTGTTGATTATAGTCAAGAGGCTGTTGAGTTAGCATGTAAAAACTGCGCCAATCTTAACATCGATAACGCTGAGATAATTCAGTCTGACTGGTTGTCTAATGTTGACGATAGTTGGCTAGCGACGTGTGATTTCATTGTCTCTAATCCCCCTTATATTGATGAGCATGATCCGCATCTATCGCAGGGTGATGTGCGCTTTGAGCCAAGCTCTGCTTTGGTGGCTGCAAATGACGGCCTTCAGGATTATATCGATATTCTTAATTGCGTTAAACCATATTTAAAACAAAGCGGTTACGTGTTTTTTGAACATGGTTTTGAGCAAGCAAGTGCTCTACATCAGTTATTTACAGAACGTGGCTTTGCCAACATTAATACTGTGAAAGATTATGCTGGTAATGACCGTGTTACTTTCGGTCAATTTATTTAGATTAAATCTCGCGCTATCCTACATTTATAGCTATTCTTAATTAAACCTTATTAAGTGGAATAGCTATGGACGACTTTATCTTCGCTGAAGAGCAAGAAGATGACATCAACACTGATGACAGCTTGACTTGGAAATTATTAATAGTTGACGATGAAAAAGAAGTTCATGCCGTCACTAAGCTTGCATTACGAGATTTTGAATTCTTAGGTCGAAAAGTTGAATTCATCAGTGCCTATAGCGGCAGTGAAGCCAAAAAGATTATCGATGAAGACCCTGACATTGCCGTTATGTTGTTAGATGTGGTGATGGAAACCGATGATGCTGGTCTTAAAGTGGCGCGCTATGTGCGAGAAGAAGCTAAAAACCACATGGTAAGGATTGTGCTTCGTACTGGTCAGCCAGGGCAAGCACCAGAACGTGACGTGATTGTTACCTATGATATTAATGACTATAAATCTAAAACAGAATTAACCTCCCAACGCTTATTTACCACCATTGTCGCTTCACTGCGCTCGTATCGCGATCTCGTTTCTATTGAATCCAATCGTCTTGGTTTAGAACGTGTTATTACTGCATCGAGTGATCTGTTTTCAACCCATTCAATGAGTCCTTTTGTGCACGGGCTCTTAATGCAACTCAATGCCGTGTTTAATCATACACAAAATGCGTTTGAACTCAGTTCATTTGTCGCCGAGCTTCATGCTAACCAAATTTGTGAGCGTGAGTTAACAGTCGTTGCTGCGCAAGGAGAGTTTGCTGGTTCAGAAGGTGAATTGGTGGCAGATATTATCCCTAAGCCGCTTAAAGAGGTGTATGAAGAAGCGCAGCAAACCAACAAGTTGATTTTTGGTGAAGGCTACATTCTCTATTACAGCTCTGATCCTGATCAGCTTTCTACCTTGGTATTCATCTGCGGTATTCCCGATAATATTAATGCCCATGATAAGCACCTTATTGAATTGTTCTCACGCAATGTACAAATCGCCTACGACAATATTCTGCTTAGCCAAGAAATTGAAGATACTCAGCGAGAAATCGTATATCGACTTGGAAATGCCCTTGAAACTCGGTCTAAAGAAACAGGTCATCATTTGAAACGAGTAGCTCATTTCTCTGCACTGCTTGGACGTTTGGCTGGGCTCAGTGAGCAGGATGTTGTTACTTTACGCTTAGCCGCACCATTACATGACGTTGGAAAAATTGGCATTCCTGATGCAGTTTTAAATCATCCTGGTCCACTTGATAGTGAGCAATGGGAAGTCATGAAAACCCATGCACAAGTTGGCTATGACTTGTTGCATGATTCGCCGCGAAAAGTGCTAAAAACGGGAGCGATTATATCGCTAACTCATCATGAAAAATGGGACGGCAGCGGTTATCCTAACGGCTTGTCTGGAGAAGATATTCATATTTATGGCCGAATTGTTTCGTTAGTTGATGTGTTTGATGCTTTGTATCATAAACGCTGTTATAAACCCGCATTTGAAGCCGATTTTTGCACCCAATACATTACTGACAATAGCGGAACAGCGTTTGATCCAACCTTGGTTGATCTCTTTATGGTCAATATTGATAAGTTTATGGATATCCTTAAACGCTTTCCTGATAAATAGTGGTGTTTTTTTAGTCTGTTAAAGTGATAGATTCCGTCATTTATGAAATTGAGATTCGCATTATTAGTGAAAGTGCGTAAAATATTCTCAACTTTTAAATGCGGAACTTTTCAATGGAAAATTTATACCTGCCTATCAAACACCTTCACATGACATTAGTGGGGTTTAGTGTCTTATTTTTTGTTATCCGTGCTGCATTGATGTTTATGAACAAACCAATTCATGACAAAAAGTGGGCAAAGATGACATCACGTATCGCTGATACATTTCTATTGATTTCAGCCATAATGCTTTGCACCATCATTAGTCAATATCCGTTTGTTGAAAGCTGGTTAACTGAAAAAGTATTATGTCTGATTGCTTACATCATTCTTGCTTATGTTGCTTTATATCGTGCAAAAACAACGAAAACAAAAATATTAACAACGGTTGGCGCTGTTGGTTGGGTGTTAATTGCAGGTAAGATTGCAATCTTAAAACAGCCATTATTTTTAGGGTAAGTTGTGACGTTAACTAACGAATTACCTGATATTCACGATATTGATTTATTGGAATTGGTGCAATTTACTTCCCAACTGAGTGACAGCGAATCAGTGAGTGAAAGTGCCTATTTTCAACTCGATGAATTAATTCGACAAGTGCGAGATATTGCACGAGATGAATTATCATCAGAAGGACGCTGGCGTGCTTTTAAAGAGCTGTTTTACAAAGACTGGCAATTCACGATAAACGAAGATGATTATTTTTCGGTAGAAAGTAATAACTTATTTTACTTTCTTGAAACCCGTAATGGTAATAATGCACTCTCGTCGATTCTTGTATTTCACCTGCTTAATTTGTTGGAACTACAGCCTAAAATCATCGATTTCCCAGGGCCATTTGTCTTGCAAGTTGATGGTATTGGCGGCACTAAGATAGATCCATTGTCCGGTAAGGAAATGTCACATCGTTTACTTGAGGGACTAGTGCGCGGCCATTTAGGCGATCATATGCGCCTAACTGATGAACACTTAGAAATTGCCACACTAAAGGATATTAAGAAACGTTTTTTAGTGAGCTTAAAACAGGCATGTTTACTTGATGAAGAGTATGATGTGGCTTTACTACTTAGCGAATTATTGTTGACGTTATTACCCGATGATCCAAATATTATTATGGAACGTGGGTTTATTCTTCAACAACTTGATTACGCAACGGGCGCAATGGAAGATTTCTCTTATTTTATAGAGCAATGTCCTGAGCACCCAAACAGTGATGTGCTTAAAGTGCATATCGATAAATTAAAAGACCAAGCTGTTGTTAGGCATTAATGTCTAAAACGGCTCAACAATAATAAAAAGAGGTTAAATTAATGAATACTGCATTAATTACTAACGATGCTGTCGTACTAGGTGTGTTAGCCACTATTTTGGGCGGTGTGTTTTATGCGAACAATCATCCTGCTTTTAAGAAATTTTTTACTTATGTACCAGCACTGTTACTTTGTTACTTTTTACCGTCGTTGTTAAATACATTTGGTATCGTAGACGGTGATGCGTCCCAAATATATTATGTAGCATCACGTTATTTATTGCCTGCATGCTTAGTGTTGTTATTATTAAATTTAGATTTGAAAGCGATTGTTAATCTCGGCCCTAAAGCACTAATTATGTTCTT
The DNA here is from genome assembly GCA_913060565.1 of uncultured Gammaproteobacteria bacterium. Lineage (GTDB taxonomy): Bacteria > Pseudomonadota > Gammaproteobacteria > Enterobacterales > Psychrobiaceae > Psychrobium. The sequence continues at coordinate 13,117 of CAJXRU010000001.1, forward strand.
AACAGGTACCGTGGGTATTGTTATAGGCGGTCCTATTGCTTTGTTAGTGATGTCGACTGTTAGCCCTGAAATGATTGGTGTTGATGGACCAGATGCGGTTTGGCGTGGTATGACAACAGTTGCAGGTAGTTGGATTGGTGGTGGGGCCAATCAAGCTGCAATGAAAGAAGTTTATGAAGTTGGTGGAGATATTTTTTCTGCAATGGTTACTGTCGATATTATTGTTGCGAATGTATGGATGGCAGTACTGTTAATTTTGGCTGGTAATGCCAAGAAAATTGACGCTAGAACGGGGGCAGACACATCTGCTATTGACGCATTGCGTGAAAAAGCAGAAGCATTTAAAGCTCAAAATGATACAAACCCGACTGTTACAGATTTAATGATGTTAGTTGCCGTTGGTTTTGGATTTACTGCACTAGCGCACATATTTTCTGATACGGTAACGCCATACTTTGTTGAAAATTTCCCTGATTCAGCGCGTTTTAGTTTCCATAGCAAATTCTTTTGGATGATTGTGTCAGTTTCTATCATGGGCTTGATTCTTTCATTTACTCGTGCTCGAAAATTAGAATCTGTTGGTGCATCTAAAGTCGGCACGGCCTACCTATATATTTTAATTGCGTCTATTGGCCTTCATATGGACATTATGAAAATATTTGATGCGTTCAGCTTATTTGTTTTAGGCGGAATTTGGATGCTAGTACATGCTTCTTTAATGTTAGGTATGGCAAAATTAATTAAAGCGCCGTTGTTCTTTATGGCGGTTGGTTCACAAGCGAATGTTGGCGGCGCGGCTTCTGCGCCTGTAGTTGCATCAGCATTCCATCCAGCATTAGCTCCAGTAGGTGTATTACTCGCAGTGTTCGGATACTTACTCGGTACAATTATGGCGTGGGTTTGTGGCCAAATTTTACAAGTTATTGCAGTATAGAAGGTATTTATTATGGAACAAAAAACAATTACCGTTGGCAATGTAGAAGTAGCCAATGACAAGCCGTTTACTCTATTTGGTGGAATGAACGTTTTAGAGTCTCGTGACATGGCGATGCGCATTGCTGAAAAGTATGTGGAAGTTACTCAAAAGTTGGGTATTCCTTACGTGTTTAAAGCGTCATTTGATAAAGCTAATCGCTCGTCAATTAATTCATTCCGTGGTCCTGGTATGGAAGAAGGCCTGCGTATTTTTGAAGAGATTAAAAATACCTTTAACGTGCCATTGATTACTGATGTTCATGAACCGTATCAAGCAGCGCCTGTTGCTGAAATTGTTGATGTCATTCAGTTACCAGCGTTCTTATCACGTCAAACTGATTTAGTTGCAGCAATGGCTAAGACAGATGCTGTTATTAACATTAAGAAAGCACAGTTTTTAGCGCCCGAAGAAATGCGTCATATTTTGACTAAATTTAATGAAGCCGGTAATGACAAGTTGATGCTTTGTGAACGTGGTTCTTCATTTGGTTACAATAACCTAGTGGTTGATATGCTAGGTTTTGGCATTATGAAAGAAACAGGTTATCCGATAATCTTTGATGTGACTCATTCATTGCAACGCCCTGGCGGTCGCAGTGATAGTGCGGGTGGACGTCGTGCTCAAGTTACGCAACTTGGTTTAGCAGGCATGAGTCAAGGTATTGGTGGCTTGTTCTTAGAATCGCATCCAGATCCTGACAATGCCAAATGTGATGGTCCATGTGCGCTGCCATTAGATCGTTTAGAGGCGTTCTTATCGCAAATGAAAGCAATTGATGAAGTAACTAAATCGTTGCCAGAAATTGACACAGGTAGCTAATAGCTGACTTTTAAACACTAAAAAAGGCGCTATCAAACTTGATAGCGCCTTTTTTGTATTGCTGACCTAAGTTAATAAAGGAGAGAGCGTTATTAACTGAGGTTTAGCTGCTATTTATGGCTTGTTAATAATGATGCGCTGACCCGCTGTATTACGAATAACACTGCTATTGCCAACGTATAAGCGATAATCTGGTACAGTGACTGATGACTGTACTTTAATGCTCTTTACCAATTGAGACGCACTTAACTTCATTTCGTTATCCACCATTTTCGCAACATCGCTTTTTACAACAGTTGCAGAATCTTGTAGCTCACTTTTTAGTGTTGCATTTGCTGTTAAAGGCAATGCGATAGTGGCGAATACAAGGGCGAATTTAGTTAGGGCGTTCATGATGGTTCCTTTTGGTAATAGGTATAAATAAAAGTATTGTTTCGTTTTGTTGGTGATAATATAGCCAATCAAAGTTGCGCCAACAAACGATAAAATATAATATTTCACATTAGAAAAACTAATAAATAGAGAGGGCGCGGTGTCTAGAAGATTACCCCCATTAAATTCGTTAAAAGCTTTTGAAACTGCTGCTAGACATCTCAGTTTTACTAAGGCAGCCGAAGAACTTTTTGTGACGCAGGCCGCTGTTTCTCATCAAATTAAGGCACTGGAAGGGCATCTGTCGATTAAGTTATTCCGCCGAAAGAATCGAGCATTGTTATTAACAGAGGAAGGACAGTCGTATTTTCTTGATATTAAAGATACCTTCACTGCACTCTCTGATGCCACAGAAAAACTATTGTCTAAAACGGCAAGTGGTTCACTAACCGTCGCTTCACAGCCAAGTTTTGCAATTCAATGGCTAGTTCCAAGGTTAGCGCAGTTCAGCGAACAGCACCCAGAGATTGATGTGCGGATCAAAGCAATCGATCTTGATGAAGATTTTTTAGATGATGATGTTGATATTGCCATCTATTACGGACGTGGCAATTGGTCAGGCATACGTGCAGACAAATTACGTGATGAGTATCTGATACCAGTGTGTGCACCGTCACTACTTAATGGTAACAATCCATTAAATAAACCATCTGATTTGGATAATCATACGTTGCTCCACGATCACTCGCGTAAAGATTGGAAGCAATGGTGTCGCAATGCTGGCGCTAGTGAGGTAAATGTTAATCAAGGGCCAATCTTTAGTTTGTCGTCGCTGGTATTACAAGCAGCGATTTACGGGCAAGGCGTAGCGTTAGGCTACAGTGTATTCTCACGTCCAGATATTGAAGCTGGACGTTTAGTGTGTCCCTTTGATCAAGTACTACCAAGTAAAGAGGCTTATTATATTGTGTGTGAAGACAATCAAAGTGAGCTTGGGAAAATTAAAGCATTTCGCGAGTGGATGCTTAATTTATTTGCTCAAGAGCAAGATAATAGTCGTTTGCCGGGGAGAATGTAATGAGCGCGGTATATCGTTTGTTATGGCTGTTTATTGGGGTTAATGGCGCAACCTTTGTTGGCTTGAGCGCCTATGCAAGTCACGCCAGTTATTTTGTTGATAATCCACAACTTTTAGCGATCTTTGAAAGTGCTAGCAACCAGCATGCAATTCATCTTTTAGCGCTTTTGACACTAGTATTTATCAGTTTTTTAATTCGCAGTCGTTGGCTGTTGGTGAGTGCTGGATTTTTTACCCTCGGCATCGTGCTTTTTAGCTTTACCTTGTATCTATTTAGCTTTACAGGCGTTAAAATTGCCGGCTTTTTAACACCCATTGGTGGTGTTTGTTTTATGTTGGGATGGTTGTCGCTGATAGGCATTGCTTGGGGCGAAAAACAATCTACGGAGCGTTTAAATGAATAATGGGTTATTGCTTTATTGTCGTCGCGGATTCGAAAAGGAATGTGCGGGTGAAATAGATCAGTTGGCGAGTGCACAAGAAGTCTATGGATACTGTGTAGTTAAGGATAACTCTGGGTATGTAAATTACATTACTCCTGATTTGGCTCAGGCTGACAAGCTGGCTAAACATATTGCTTTTATGAAACTGGTGTTTGCCCGTCAAATGATTGTAGTGGTGGCCAAACTGTCTGATTTACCAAGCGATGATCGTGTCTCGGCAATTCTAGAGCATAGTGATGAGATGCCATTGTGTGGCGATATTCGCATAGAAACACCTGACACAAATGAAGCAAAAGAATTACTTGGTTTTTGTCGTAAATTTACCGTGCCTTTGCGCGGTGCATTGCGAAAAAATGGCACCTTAACGAAGAAAGAGCACAGCAAGAAGCCGGTATTGCACTTAATGATGTTAGATTCTGGAAATGGCTACCTAGGTTATTCTTATCCTGAAAACAGTTCACCCAACTTCATGGGGATCTCACGTCTTAAATTTCCAAGTGATGCACCCAGTCGCTCTACGTTAAAGTTAGAAGAAGCCATTCTTTTATTCTTACCTAAAGATACTATTGAACAACGTATGCATTCTGGGATGACAGGTGTTGATTTAGGCGCTTGCCCTGGCGGCTGGACCTATCAATTAGTTCGTCGAGGATTATTTGTTAGTGCTATTGATAATGGGCCGATGGCTCAATCATTAATGGATACAGGACAGGTAACACATTTTATGGAAGATGGTTTTAAATTTAAGCCTGAAAAGACCGTTGATTGGATGATTTGCGACATGGTTGAAAAGCCGATCATGGTGGCGGATTTAATGTCTGATTGGCTTATCAAAGATTGGTGCCGTGCGACTATTTTTAATTTAAAACTGCCGATGAAAAAGCGCTTCGTTGAGGTATATAAGTGTTTGGAATTAATTGAAAGCAAGTTGAAAAAAGCGGGAATGAGTTACAATTTGCAATGTAAGCATTTATACCATGACCGTGAAGAGGTTACCGTCTCTATTGAGCGATTGAACCGCTAAATTAGAGCCTGTAAATAATTTTATTCATTAAGCAACATTCTTTACAGGCTCTTCTTTAATATGAATGTTGTTTAATAATCATTTAGTTTTTTAAGGATTGCAGCCTAATATGCAATCAGGCTGTAATGATAAATACATAATGCGATTAAAGTTAATAAGCAATAAGTCAATTTTTTATTATTATGCTCAGTATCAATAGGCAATTTCCACATTCATTACTAATAGTATGTTAGTACCGTATCGTAAGTGCAAACGGTTTTAATGGATTGGTGAACGAGTCCACTGGCATCACTCCATGTGAACATTTGATCAATACAGCTTTTAACTTGGTGTTTTGTATATATTATATCTCGAACAAAATCGCTTTTTCCTAGGGTACCAGGATCTGTTATTAAAACTTTATTTTCTTCGTAATCTAGATCATAGATTAAGTGTTCTGAAATTGAAAGTTTCCCATTCTTAGTAATGACTTTTATCCAACCCATTATCTCCCCATTATTTGCTACAAATTCTATATACAAGGGACGGCTTAGATTTTTATTAACTGCTTTCAAACCACTAATTAATAGACTAAGTACGTTAGGTTTAGCATCTATATCCAGCTCAGAAAATACTTTTTTGACTACTTTATCGTGTGAACGAGAAAATGCACGTTCAAAAATTATACTGTCCGCAACGCCTCTTCTTGTTAAATATTGCTCAAATTCTCGTAAGCCACAGCTATATTTATTCGGACAGAGCCTATTCTTAATTGATATTTTGGTTTCTTCGACATCAAAATTTTTGATATTCTTTGCGACAACTCTTCCGTTTTCAATAACTTTTTCTACTTGAAATTTGTATTTAATAATTGTCGTAAAAGAATTCCCATCTTCATTAATCCCGGTTACTGTTTCTTCTATTCGCTTATTTTCTGTTTTTTTACAAAAACCACCTCGTTGTTCACAACGATCTAGGTTTGCAGAAAATAATGGGGTTGAAATGCAGAGGGTAAGTATTGCGAGGAGTATCTTTACAGTCATGTTAATATCCTTATTTTTTTAATATCCTTATTTTTTAATATCCTTATTTTTATAGTAGACTTTAGTGTGGTTGTCAAATTTGGATGATTGGTGAGAGAAGTTAATGCAGTATTTATTTTCAGCTGGCTATAAAAGATGAACGCACGAATTATTCAGTGCGTTCATTGCTGTTTTAAGAATTATGAATTAAATTATCAATTAGTCTTATAGACGATCTAACATAGCTTGAGTGAAGTCAGTTGTACCGTGCTCACCACCTAGATCGCGAGTTGTGCGATCAGCTGTTGCGATAACGTCTTTTAATGCTTCACGAATCTTCTCAGCTTTATCACTCATATCTAAATATTCTAACATTTGAATAGAGGCAAGGATTACTGATGTTGGGTTTGCTAGGTTCTTGCCAGCGATGTCTGGTGCACTACCGTGAACCGCTTCAAAGATCGCAGCATCTTCACCAATGTTTGCACCTGGAGCCATGCCTAGACCACCAACTAAACCGGCACATAGATCAGACAAAATGTCGCCGAACAGGTTAGTCGTTACGATCACGTCGAATTGCTCTGGATTCATAACAAGTTGCATACACGTGTTGTCTACAATCATTTCGCTTGATTCGATTTCTGGGTAACGTTCGCCAACTTCACGAGCAACGTCTAGGAATAAACCTGATGTTGATTTCAAGATGTTAGCCTTATGTACCGCAGTGACTTTTTTACGACCTTCTTTTCGAGCTAACTCGTATGCGAAAGTAACAATCTTTTCAGCGCCTTCACGGGTGATTACACTCATTGCTTCAGCTGACGAACCATCTTCGCTAACAACTTGACCAACGCCAGAGTACATACCTTGCGTGTTTTCACGAACGGTAATGATATCGATGTTTTCGTAGCGTGCTTGAGTGCCTTTGAAAGATAGTACTGGACGTAAATTAGCGTATAGGCCAAATTGCTTACGTAAACTAACGTTAATTGACGTAAAGCCAGCACCGATTGGCGTAGTTAAAGGACCTTTGAGTGTCACTTTATTTTTAGCAATCATGTCTAATGTTGTTTGAGGAAGAAGCTCATCAGTTTCTTCCAGTGCCGCTAAACCTGCTTTTGCGAACTCGTAATTAAAGTTACAACCAACTTTATCTAAAATTTGAAGTGCTGAATCGATGATGCTTGGGCCGATACCGTCGCCTGGAATTACTGTGATCGTTGTTTGTGTCATTGTTATATTCGCCTATTTATAGCGTTGCGCTGCATTTTCGGCGTGTCGAAATTAGTGCTTAAATTAGCTCAGTTTGCAGCGAACGGTTAAAAAAAATCGACATATTATAGCAAACATACGTTCGAAAATTTTCTAAAAGTTGTCACCAATTAGTATAAGTCTGTTACAGCTCACACATCGGTTGGCTAGTCAGAGTTTGACTGATTATTTTTTGCAACATATCAGTGTTTATTTTTAACTGACGTAAATTAGTGATGAGGCGATTATCTGCTAAAAGTTCACTTAGTGATAATTGATGATACACATGATGGGTGAGATACATCGCTAACTCCAAACCTACAATGAGTTCTCGTTCGGCGCCAGCATTCTGAGCTTGTGATGTATTACTGGCAGAAAGTGCATTAACAATGGAGGGTTGTGGCGCCCATATTTTAGCAAGTGCCATGCTGACCTTTTGCTGTTTCGCGCTATTGTTATGGCCTGCAAGGCTATAAGCATGATGAACATGACACTGAGTAATATCTAAAGTGCGTTTGCGAGCACCATTGATAATGGTGCGCTCTAAATAAAGCGGTGCTAAATTAAGTAAGATGAAAATAGCGAGTTGATGAGGCTGCACGTGCTGACATTGCTGGGCAATCCATTGACTTGTAGATACTGCAAAGTTTATTTTTTGGCGTAACGTTTTACCGTTGATAAAGGTAAATTGACTCAGTTGTGATTCGAGTGCCAAACGACTTAACAACGGCTTTGCTTGCGCATAACCCGCCATTTGTAACGCATGAAAACTACTATTGAACTGGCTACTTGGGTATTGCTGTTGTAGGTGCTTTATCAGTTGATCGCCAAGTACGGGTTGACGTGCAATTAATTCGCTAATGGTTTCTTGTTCCGGAATATGGGCACTAAGTTCGTTAAATAATAGCGTTAAGTCATCACTTGGCTTTAATCGTTGTGTTTGGTCGCTAATATCTTCTAAGGGCTGATCAATAAATTCATGTAAGCTTTGATTAATGATACGTTCTGAAATAGCACTAGGCGGGGCTAAATAGTGCTTAAGCGTGTCAATCTCATGTTGTTGTGTCGCTGACTCAAACTGCAAGTGGCCTTGTTCAATACTAAAGGCTTGGCAATGCAATTCGTTTGTATAATGAGATACCTGCGTAATTAATGCATGCTGAGTTTTATTGAGTTTGTAAATGAGACCCGGTAATGGTTTGTCTACTAAACTAATCAGCAGATTTAATAAATCGATATCATAATGTTGACGATGTTGTGATAGGTAGGATAACGCCTGTTTGGTGCGATAACCTGCGCGATTGATACGCGGAGAAGTTAAATCAATAAACTTAGCAATGAGGGACAACATCCGCATATTATCAGTGAGCTGGTGGTGCGTGATTTTTGTCGGAAAACCGCTTCCGTCAAGTAATTCGCGATGGCTAATGACATCGCTTAATGCGCTTTTTTCAATGACATGATACTTATTTAAAAACTGGCCACTGCTGATCGGGTGTTGCTGATATTGCTTAACCTGTTGCGGTGATAGTTTCTTTTGCTCAAAGAGCGACGCTGAGATCCCTGTTAACAATAGGCTGAGATTCATTGTTAACGCGCTACTAATAAATAGTTTTGCATGTTGACCGTGATAGTGCTGACGATGGCAAAACTTAGCGGCAATAATGCCTTGGCAAAAAGCATGATTAGTGTGGGGCAAAAAATGCTTTGGATAACAGAGCGCTTGCCCTAATACCAGATCACTATTCTCTTCGTTGAGGCTAAACAACCAGTCACTTAGTACTAAAATCTGTGCTTTCAATCGCTTCACGGCGCCTAATGTCAATTCTTGCGTCAATTGCTCAAAGGTAGCATTGAGTTGTGTTTGCTGTTCGAGGCACTTAGCGGTTAATAAAACTGGCTCTTTAGGCGCGTTCATGAGGAGGGTTTATCCGTCGTAGGAGCTATGTAGGCATAATTACGTAAGTTGATGCCCAATGCAATATCTTGTTTTAGTAAGACAAGTCGATAGCTGGTTTGGGCTTGTTCTTTAGCGGCGAGCAATTTATTGAGGAGTTTATTGTCGGGATCGCTGCAAGAAAAAGCCGTTTTTAAATCACCAAACTCTGACAAAATTGACAGTGCCGCTTTTGGGCCCATGCCACTAACTCCTGGGATTTTATTACCACTTTGGCCAACAATAGCCCAATAATCGAGTAACTGTTGTGGGCGCACGTTAAACTTACGATAAACTTGTTCATGATGAACCCATTGACCTGAGAAGTGATCCCAAATGTTGATTCCTTGTGGAATCAACTGCCAAAACCCACTATCTGTCGAGATGATTGTGCACTGGTTGTTATGCTGACTAATCTTGTGGGCCAAGGTTGCAATAATATCGTCAGCTTCATCATGGGCAGGTACTATCGACTGTACACCTATATTTTGCCAATGTTGGCGAATGCTTGGCAATAGAGAGTTTAAGTCTTCTGCCATTGGTTTACGGTCTGCTTTGTACTCAGGGTAAAATGTCTTACGCCAATGGTCACCATCACCGTCGAATACGGCAATGATATGACTAGGACGATGCCCTTTTATGAGTTTGCGAAGTGCTTGATTGGTTAAATCAATAAGCTGTTGGCTGTCAAGTTGCGCGGTTTTTGAAAAACCGCGCAATGCGCCGTCAATTCGCCTAATAAGATTTAGGGCATCAACGAGTACAACGTGAATAGGTGTTTTATTGCTCATCTTTAATTATTTGGTAGCACGGCTCGTAAGCGCTTCCTGGTAGTTTCATACGGCATTGGGTAACAAAGCTTTGTAATAAAATATCCATTTTATCCATTAATTCTACATCGCCTGATAGTTGATACAGGCCATGTTCTTTAATAGCTAAAATGCTTTCTTGTTTTACATTGCCCGCAACGATACCAGAAAACGCACAACGAAGGTTAGCGGCAAGTGATTGAATGTTATCTGTTGGGTGTAAACTCAGCAGGCTCATATTGTTGTGTGTCGGTTCAAATGGTTGTTGAAATGCGACAGGGATGTGCAAGCTCCAGTTGAAACGGTAAGAATCTTCCCGCTCTTTTCGATAAGCTCGGACATCTGCCATCCCTTGTTTCATTAGTTTTCCAACCTTGGCGGGATCATCGACGACTATCGTATATAAACTTTGTGCTTTAGGGCCTAGCGTCGTACCAATGAATTTATCAATTTGCTCAAAGTACGCCTTACTGTCTTTAGGTCCGGTGAGAATTAATGGAAATGGATAGTCTTTATTTTTTTCATCAAGCAAGATGCCAAGTAAGTATAACAACTCTTCTGCCGTGCCAGCGCCACCCGGAAAAATGACAATGCCATGACCAACACGAACAAAGGCTTCAAGGCGCTTTTCGATATCTGGCAAGATGACTAATTCATTAACAATTTGATTTGGTGGCTCTGCCGCAATAATCGATGGCTCTGTAAGACCAATATAACGTCTGTTCTCAACGCGTTGCTTGGCGTGGCCTATGGTGGCGCCTTTCATTGGGCCTTCCATCGCTCCGGGTCCACAACCTGTACATATATTAAGTTCACGTAGTCCGAGTTCGTAACCAACATCACGGGTGTATTGATATTCGATGGCATTAATTGAATGCCCACCCCAACACACGACAATATTGGGATCAATAGGATCGGTAATGAGTTTTGCGTTACGCAGCCCTCTAAAAACTCGGTTGGTGATGAAATGTCCTTCGTCATCAGTGCTGGCAACTTGATCAAGATAATGATCACTTAAGTAGACGATATCTCTTAATGTCGAAAAGAGGTGTTCTTGAATACCGACGATGATATTGCCATCAACAAAGGCATCTTGAGGTGGGTTAATAAGCGCTAATTGGGCGCCACGTTCTCGGATAACCACTTCAATGTCAAAGTCTTTATGCTTTTCCATCAAAGCATCGGCATCATCAGTTTCGATACCTGAACACAATACGGCTAAGGCACAACGCCTAAAGAGTTGATAATGAGTAGAATTAACGTTGTTTTGTAAGCGTGATGCTTCAATTTGAGAAAGTTGTTCTAAGCTGCCTCTTGGGCTGATTTTTACGATCATAGACACTCCTTGTAAATCTATTACCAATCAAAGATCAACACCCCCTAATCTCAGGTTAGTTGTTGATTGGCTTATCTTCAACTTAGCACTTATCACTTTGATTTTACAGTAAGCTCTAGGGTTTGTTGAACTTTTCGGTTCGAATTTTGTTCAATCTAAAAGGATTTTGGGCAAGGCATGAGGATTGATGCTGGGTTTACCCCAGTGAATGACGAATAACGCCGCACAAAATACTTTTAGGTGAATCCTACGGACAGCATTTGTTTGTTATTTCTACGGCGTTATCGCCTATTCGTGTATTGCTACATGGATGTAGCTCATTAGGATAATGCAGGAGCTATTATCGAGCCAGCTACACCACATAGGCTCTGCCTTGTAGAACCCCCAAACAAATTGCTGCAAAAATGAACTCAAAAGCCAACAAACCCTAGTAAATAATAACGCGGTCGCGCCCTTGGCGTTTTGCTTGATAGAGGGCTTTGTCTGCGCGATCAAAACTTACTTGGCGATCTGAATCACCCGCTTTGACCTTAGTGACGCCAATCGATAATGTAATTTGTACTTTCTTATCTTTAAACTTAAATGGAATTGATTTTATGCGCTCACGCAGGCGGTTAAGTACCGTATTAATAGCGTTTTGCGGCAGTTCTGGAATAAGTAAGACGAACTCTTCGCCGCCATAACGAGCAATAAACTCACTATCGCGAATGGAGTTGCTAAGTGCTCCCGCAATGACTTGCAATGTTTTGTCGCCAGCACTGTGTCCATAATTGTCATTGATAGATTTAAAATTATCAATATCCGCAACAGCAACCCATAATGCTTGACCAGATTGTTTAGCTGCCGAAAAGTTTGATTCAAATTTTTGTTCTAAGGCTTTTCGATTTGGCAGCTTGGTCAGAGAGTCTTGCATATTAATAAGCCGCTGCTCAACTAGTTGTGAATGATAAGTAGAAGCCTCTTGCTCTGTTTGTGCCAATTTTTTATTGAGTTTATCTATTTGTTTTTGTTGCAGCGTAAATAACTTGCTATCAATGTCTGTTTTATCAACTAAAGCATTCTGTAACAGCGTAATTTCATTGCCCAGTGCTTTGGCATCTGAATCACTAACCTTCATGCGCTTAGATAAGGCTTTTAGGTTACCAACATTATGCTGGCTAGCCTTGTCCCATTGCTGTTGCTGCTGTTGTCCTGCGCGGCCAATATCTTCGCTCTGTTGATTGATAACCTTTAACTCACTAATTTCACGATGAATGTCTTTAACAAAGTATTTCGAATGCTCTTTTTCGCTGAGCATGCTCTTTAATAAAAGGGCTATGACCTCTTCAACATTCCCAAGTAGTTGTTCGGTGGTTTCGACGGTAGATAGGGCACCCGCTAACTCGTTGAGCGCAGAGTGCAGTTGGTAATGAATATCAATAGTTTCATAAAGATGGGTTAGGTTGTCTTTATGGGTCAATATTAGCGTCCCTTGTTCCTCTTTTACACCATTGAGTTCATTGGTTAATTGAGCCGAGACTTGGGCATACAGTGTGATAAAGCGCTCTAGTTGATTCATCACTAATTGTAGCGAACTAGCTGTAATTTCAGGGATGTCTTTGGTGGAAACTGTATCTACTGAAATCAATTCTAATGCATCGATATGCTGCGTAAATTCTAACTGCTTTTGTTTGATAAACTGTGTTAGAGCGATTTTTAAATTATTTTGCGTGGCACTGTTAATAGTCGTTTTTTCTTCATTGAATAACAAACGCAAGATCTCTTCATCAAAATGAGGAGATTGTTTCATCAATGCTTGTAGTTGCGCTAAGAGATTATCGAGCATGTATTTGTCCGAGTCATTTTACTAATTACAGATCGTAGTATGGAATACTTTGCCAATCAATATCTTGATCTATTCCTGTCTCAACAGTCAACATGTGATTATTAACAAGTTGTAACCACTCTTTTCGTGTCGGACAGGTAAACATTGCTGTGCTACTGTTGTCTTTCTCTGTGAGGATTAACCAGTTGTTAATTGCTTCCCAAGACTGTTGTTGTTTAACCGCACTTAATGCTGTGAGAGATAGATTGACCATGTTTTTCGCTTGAATTAAGTTAACAGGCTTGTCCGTTGCTTTTTGTTTAATACAACCAAGCATAATCGTATTTTGAGTTGCCAGCTCTTGCAGCTCATCAGGAATTAATGATTGATAATGTTTGATGAGTAGCGCAAATCGCTGACCCACCTGTTGAGTGTCTGGTGGCGTCTTAGCAAAAACAAACGTATCTTCGCTGAGTTTATACAACGGTTGTTCGATAAACTGGCTTAGCTCGCGAATGAGATGGAGCCGAAATGCTTGTGCTCGGTCAACGTCCATAACATCCAACAAATGAGTCAAAATTGGCAGTTTTAATGCGAAAACATGAGTGTGTTGAATGAAATGTTTATTGACCGTTTTTAGCAATAACTGTTCATTATGTAGGTACATAACTTGTGTCGCTTTATCAATATCATTTTGCTGTCGCCATGTCGTAATTTGACGTTTGGTTCGAAGATAAATAATAAAACAAATAATGAGTAAGACGCTTAACACATAAAGCCATTGCGTCATGTTGTTTACGCTGCGCTTTTGTTGCGCTGAAATTAATTGCTGTTCATTAAGTAAGTTCTTGGTGTCATAAAGGTTTGCTTTAAGATCGGCGTTATCTGACACAAATGACGTATTCTTTTCATCAAGCTTTTTGGTTAGTTCTTCATTATTTTGCATTTGAATGGTCGAATAACGAGAAAAATACTGAGCAGCTTTTTCGTAATCTTTTAGTGCTAAATATGATTTGGCCAAATATTCGAGCGTTTGATGTTCTGCGTCAGTTTGCTTATGTTTAGTGGCAGCTGCCAGCGCTAATTCGCCATATTGAATTGTTGGCTGATACGACTGTTGAGAAAAATAAACTTCTGCCAGACGCAGGTGATTAGACATTAAGAAATAGCCATGGCCCATCGCTTTGAAATGCCTATTTGCTTCATGTAAGTATTCTAATGCTAATTTTATCTTTCCTTGTTCTTTATAAATTAGCCCAGAATTATGGGTTGCTAATGCAAGGTAATGATACCCTGTTTTCCCTTCCAGAATTTTAATCGCGTTAAGGTAATGCATTAACGCTGAATTTAAATCGCCAGACTCCTCATAGGCAATGGCAAGATTATTATAGGCAGAAGGTAAGTGCGTTAACTTGTCTGTTTGCGCTTCACGAAAACGTAATGACCGGGTAGCATAATCTATCGCTAAGTCATAGCGTTTGTTTTTTCGATAATAACGGGACAACTGATGAAGAATATCGGGACGGCGAGAGCTGTTGGTTGCCAATGCAATATCATAAGATTCAATAAGTTGTTGCTCTGCATTCGCGGGATCGTTTTTAGCAATATAATATTTTGCGAGTTCTAATGTTGGTGTTACTAAATAGCTTCTATCATCACTTTTCTTCGCCTGTGCTATCGCATTTTGAAGATATTCCTTTGCGTCATCAGGTTGTTTTAGAAACAAAAGCAGTGACCCTAAACGATAATTAGCGACCACTGATAGCGCTAAAAAGTCTTGATCTTTTTTAGATTCATTAGATTGGCTTAATCGGGTAATTGTTTGCTCGAATATCGCAACAGCGTCGTCAAATTGATCAAGTCCAATCGCTGTATTCATGCTATGTAGGAACCACGCGTTGGCAGCGACAATTGGCTTAGTATCGCTCGATAGTTTATTGATTAATAAGTCAATGTTCTGTTTGGCGAGTTCATATTGAGAGGTATGATAAAGATAACCAGAAGCGACTATTAAATTATGGACGCTAGCATTCTCAATATCCTGTTGATGTTGATTAAACCATTGCTCTTTTTGTGATTTATCCATCGAACGATATTTTTTAACTTCTGGTAATTGTTCGGCAAAGAGTAATCGATGAGTTACTGCATCAGTAGCGGCAACGGAAATCGAATAACTTAGCAATAAAATAGATAGGATACTTTTGGACAAAAACTGTAATGATTTCAAACTCATTTAGTTACTTCACTCAATTTAAAATTACACTGTAATCAGCGCGGAATAATACCTTGTTACTTTTACAGCGCCATCTAGGCATTTCAAAGTAGCGGCTGGATATATTATACTCTTCGCTGCTTTATTCCTATCACAACAAAGATAATAAAATGATTAAAAAATTAGCCCTGAGTAGTTTGATGCTAGCTTGCTTTAGTGCAAATGCTACTGTTGATTACAATATCGATTTAACTAAGCCAGAGCATCATGTTGGCAAAGTAACTATGACCCTGCCAGCAGGTAGTAATTCACCAAGTGTTATGATGCCGGCATGGCGCACTGGTAAGTATAAAATTTTAGATTTGGCCAACGGTGTTCGCCATTTTAAAGCGACTGATGCCAAAGGTAACGAGTTATCATTCGAGCATACAGACAAAGCAACTTGGGTGATTAATAATCCGAGTCAAGATGAAATTACCGTAAGCTACACCGTTTACGCGAATGATTTAGGCACTCGTACTCGTCATATTGATGATAGCCATGCTTATTTGGATGCAACGGGGATTTTTATGTACGATCCTGCTCGTCGCCAAGAAGATATTAGAGTGACTTTAGATGTGCCTGAAACATGGAAAACTTATGCGGGTATGACACGTGCCGGTGAGCATCAGTTTGTTGCTGATAACTACGACATTTTAGTCGATTCTCCAATTGAAACAGGTATCAGTGAAGTCTTCGATTTTAAAGAAGATGGCAAAGATTACCAATTAGTGATTTGGGGTGAAGGTAACTACGACGCACCTGCAATGGCTAAAGATTTACAAAAAATGGTTAAATCGAGCCAAAATATTTGGCAGGGTTACCCATTTGATAACTATGTATTTATGGTACATGCGACAACCGATGCTCGCGGAGCCACTGAGCATTTGAATTCAACGGTTATTCAACGTAAACGTTTCACTTTTGCGCCTCGCAAACAGTATTTAAGTTTCTTGAATACAGCTGCGCATGAGTTTGTTCATACGTGGAATGTTAAAGCGTATCGCCCACAAGGTGTTGCTGAATATAATTATCAACGTGAAAACTATACTGATTTGTTGTGGGTATCTGAAGGCTCAACCAGTTATTTCCAAGAGCATTTACTACAGCAATCTGATTTGATGTCGCAAAAAGAGTTCTTTAGCGCATTATCTCGCCGCATCGATGGTCATTTAAAGAAACCTGGTCGTAAAGTACAGTCAGTTGCCCAGTCTAGTCATGAAAGCTGGATTGCACTCCCGGGTGATTTTGCTTACAACAACAGTGTAAATATTTACTCTGAAGGTTACATGGCGTCATTAGCCATGGACTTCCAGTTACTGTCAGATTCTGATCTAAAAGCAGGCTACAGTGAACTCCACGGTGAGTTATTTAAACGCCACCGTCTACCTAAACCTTTTAATTCTCGTGACATGAAAACTATTGCTCAAGACTTAACGGGTAAAAGTTACGAAAACTGGTGGCAAGAAAACGTTGAGTCACCAATTAAAATCGACTTTGACGCGCTGCTAGCAAAAGCTGGTTTAGAGTTTGTGTACCCTAAGAAAACCAAAGAGATTTCTACGACAGGTTTTTCAAGCTATGACAAAAATGGTTTATTAACATTATCTCGTGTATTTGCTGATTCAGCAGCTTGGAAGGCTGGATTAACAACTGGTGACCAAATCGTAGCGATTAATGGCTTGAAAGTGACGCAAGGCAGTTTAAAAACTCGTTTAGCACAATACAAAATAGGTGACGAAGTAACAGTTACGTTATTTAGACGTGATCGATTGGAAGAAAAAACGCTGACGTTAACGGCTAAAAAAGATAAAAAGCCAATGATCCGCGTTGTTGAGAGCCCAACTCATAAGCAAAAAGCATTTTATAAAGCTTGGCGCGGTGTTGAGTTAGAAGTTCCTAAGAAGAAATAAACTTCTTACTTCGCATAAAAAAAGCGGTTGAAGAAATTCAACCGCTTTTTTATGTTCAGGATGAACGGTCTGACTTTATGCTCCTGCAAAGTCAAAGTACCTGCATCCATGCAGGCAATGCCGTGTTGCCATGGCAGAAAATTGTTCCAGACATTTTCTTAGTACCTACATCCTTGTAGGCAATGGCAATGGCAAAGAACGGCGATGTGGAAATAATGCTTACTCGCTAATGGTTTGCTCTTCACCGCCTAATACATCAAGTAGGGCAGGAATGAATTGCTCAAACTCACCGGTCATGATTGCAAAGTCTGCATCAAAACAAGCCGCTTTATCGTCTTTATCTTGATCTTCCTTTTGCTCCATTACCACATCAGTGAACTTAACGCGTTTAACGGTCAAATCCTCATTAAGTACGAAGGTCAATGATTCAGCATATTGCATTGCAACTTTCACAGCAAACATGCCGTTTTCGATGTGTGCTTTTAATTCATTACAAATTAAATCTTGGTTTTTACAGCGAATGATTGGGCCGCCGTCTAGCGGGCTTTTCAATTCAGCTTCTTCGAGTAATTCAAATGGATGCGTCGGCGTTTCATTTTGCAACCAGTCAGTCATTGTTTGTTCTACTGCAGCCTTACTTTGAACGGGAAGAACAGCTAGAGAACCAATTGATTTTCGTAACAACGCTAGTAAATCTTCGGCTTTGTTATGACTTGACGCATCAACAATAATCAAACCCATTTTAGGTGAAATATAAGCACGGGTGGTGCCCAAACGGGAGAATGCACGAGGTAGCAACTGGTGCTCAATTTCTTCTTTTAGCGCGTCTTTTTCTTTTTTCTTTACTGGGCGCGCAGTATCAGCTTCGATTTGCTCAATTTTTTCATCTAGCGCTTCTTTGACGACAGATGCTGGCAGCATTTTATCTTCTTTTTTGGCGCACAAAAGGATATTGCCGTCAGTCACGTGTAGTAATGATTCGCCGTGTTTTCCCATAGGCTTTGACCAACCATACTTACTCTTTTCTTGGCTCGTACAAGGACGATAAGCAAACTCTTCAAGGCGAGTTTCTAATTCGTCAGCGGATAAATCAATTGGGTTAGATAAACGATAAACAATTAGGTTCTTAAACCACATAACAAGTCACTTTCTTAATGAGATAATGGCTGCGAGTGTATGTAAAACATCGCCGCCGCGCAACAGCAAAGGGTTAGATTTCTTGCTTGATAGGGAAGTTAATTGTGTATTCAAGCCCTTCGCCAGGAGCACTTTGAGCTGTAATTTCACCACTAAAAGATTGGGTGACAATGTTATATAAAATGTGAGTGCCTAAACCACTGCCACCTTGGCCACGTTTGGTGGTAAAAAATGGTTCAAATAACATCACAAGATTTTCTTCACTAATGCCATTACCGTTATCTTTATAGCTAATGTAAACCGTTTTTTCGTCAGTTTTAAAGGTAAATGTCATAACGCCTTGGTCAATTCCATCAAAGGCGTGAACAATGGAATTGAGAATAAGGTTTGTGAACATTTGTGACAACGCACCCGCTCGGCAATGTAATACAATATCTTCATCGCCATAGACTTCGACTTTGTGTTCTGTCCGTTTCAGTTTCGGTTGTAATGACGTAATAACTTCATTGAGATAAGAGATTAGATTGACGTCGCGAATCGCTTCACTGGTTTGATCAACTGCAATATCTTTAAAACTTTGAATTAGCTGAGATGCTTTATTTAAATTGGAGGTGAGTAATTCACAGCTATGATTGGCATCACTGATAAATGTTTGCATCTTGGTTTGGGTCAGTGTTTTGCCATTGATTTCTTTAGATAGCTGTTCGACACATTCGGACAGGTAGGTCACTGCGGTGACGCCGATACCCACAGGTGTATTGATTTCGTGAGATATCCCCGCCACTAAACTACCCAATGACGCCATTTTTTCAGATTGAACGAGTTGATTCTGAGTTTGGGTTAACTGAGCGAGTGAATGCCTTAGCTCTCGCTCACTTTCAACTAACTCTTCTTTTTGCAGTGCCAGCTCTTGATTTGCCTGACTAAGCGTTGAGGTTTTTTTGGTAACTTCTTGCTCTAGGTCGAGATTCTGTTTATCTAGTCGTATGTTAGCGTCGACTAATTCACTTTGAGCTAATTCCAAGTTGTCTTTATATTCAATGAGTTTATTGATAAGTAAATTAAAGGAATCGGTGAGGACGCTAAGTTCATCATTTTGTCCACTAGGTGGATCGAGCTTTGACTGACTTAGATTAGACAGGCTTATTTGGCTAATACCATAACTAAGCATTTCAAGTGGTGTCGTTAGTAGATTATGAAATAGTCGCTTAATGACATAACTAATCAAGAAGATACTAAACAATGCTCCTATCATCGGAAACATGGTTTGTACTATGACAGCAGAATAGATGTTTGAAATATTAGACAGAATAATAATATTGCCAACGTTATGCCCTTTATTACCAGCTTGTCCATCTGTCACTATATAATCGAGGCTACCATTGAAACCAAAATACTCATGGAATTCGACGGATTCGTTTTGTTTAAAGGATTTGTAATTGTCGATTGCATAATTAGTGTCTAAACCACTGCGATAGCGCACCGTGTCGTATTCATCAATGACTAACACGGCTTGTACTAGCTTCATATCAGAAAGGCCTTTACCGATAGCGTCAATCTGTCGATCATTTAATTCCCAAATTGCTTGGCTGAGGCTATCGTCAATCGTGTGCTTAAGTTGTGTTAACTCGGCGCTGATTTCTTTTTTAACAGACATATAACTAAACAGTACTTGAACGGCCATGACTGTCATCGTTAATAAGACATAGGCTAACAACACTTTGTTTAATAGCTGTTTTGATATACTGACTACGGCCATTAACACACCTTAGTTATCTACATTTGCATCTAATTGTTAGCATCGTAGTAGTTATTGAGAATTCTAAACGTTAATACAATTCAGACATTGGACTGATCTATTATTGAACATATACGAAAATGTCTGCAATGTGCAAACGTCTTTCATGTAAAATTAAGAAAAAATAATGATTAATTTAAAAAATAGTAGATAGTCATTAAGATAGCAATTAATCGCTAAATAAAAGAGAGCAATATGCGAATTATTCACACCTCAGATTGGCATTTAGGGCATCACCTATTTGGTTTATCTCGAGAGTTCGAGCAGCAACAGTTTCTAGATTATCTATTTTTACAGCTTCAGCAGACAAAAGCTGACGCCTTAATTGTCGCAGGCGATCTATTTGATACCGCCAATCCGCCAGCATGGGCTTGGCGTTTACTGTACCAATTTTTAGCAAAAGTGAAGCAACAATTACCACAACTCGACTTAGTGTTAGTGGCTGGCAATCATGATTCGCCAAGTAAACTAGATGCACCGGATCATCTACTTAAAGCATTTGATATTCATTTGGTGGGAGGATTACCGAGATTGCCCGATAATTCTCTCGATTTTGACAAATTGATTATTCCATTAACTAACAGCGACGGTGATATAGCAGCTCGCGTTGCTGCGGTGCCATTTTTACGTCCCGGCGATTTAGACTTGGCGAGCATTGAAGAGTGTGATGACAAGCTTATTGCTGGTGTGGAACGTGTCTATCAGCAAATTGCTGATGAATTATATGCTCGCAACGAGCCTGAGCATGCCAGCATTGCAGTTGCTCACGCTTATTTAGTCTCGAGCACTATCAGTGAAATGTCTGAGCGACGGATTTTAGGTGGTAATCAACACGCCTTGCCACTTGAAATTTTTGCGAATAATTATGACTACACTGCACTCGGTCACTTGCACAAGCCTCAACAATTGGGTGGCTTGTCAGTGCATTATAGCGGCTCACCAATACCGTTATCGCTGGCTGAAAGAGATTATAAGCATCAAATTAAGCTGGTGGAGTTTACCGGGAAAAACCTCAAACAAGTTTCAAGTATCTTAGTGCCACGCAGTGTCGATATGCTGTGTGTGCCTAAAGATGCGCAGCCTCTTGATACAGTATTGGCGTTATTTCAAGGGCTACCAGAAGAAGCAATAGAACCCCATCTTCAGCCGCTTCTTGAAGTTAAGGTATTGCTGGATGAGCCACAAGCCATGTTACGAGATAAGATCAATCAAGCCCTTGAAGGAAAAGCAGTAAGGCTGGTAAAGATTACCACGCAATACAAAGAAAAAAACAACGTGCCATTGGCGTTTGAAGGCAAAAAACTTGATCAGTTGCAGCCAGAGCAAGTTTTCTCTTTAAAGTACTTGCAACAATATGGTGAAAAACCTCCTCAGCCTTATGTCGATGCTTTTGCCCGCTTATTAAGTGATACCCATTTAGCTGAGCCTACTACTGACTAAACATGCGAAGAATTAAATAAAACCGATGAAAATTATTTCCCTTGAAGGTGAAAACCTTGCCAGTTTAGCGGCGCCATTTCATATCAACTTTGCCAAAGGTATCTTAGCTGACGCTGGGCTATTTGCTATTAGTGGTAACACTGGTGCAGGTAAGAGTACGTTGCTAGACGCTATCTGTTTAGCATTGTTTGATGCGATGCCTCGCTTTTCAAATAGTCGCCGCGGTGCGGCTATTGGTCACGCGCAAAGTGAAGAAAGTGAGCGTGTAAAAAGTAATGATGTGCGCCATATTCTGACCCGTGGAGCCGCAAATGGTTTTGCGCAAGTAGAGTTTGCCCTTGATAACGGACAACATTATCAAGCTAAATGGAGTGTAAAGCGCGCTAGAAACTCAGCTCAAGGTCGTCTTCAAGCACAAGAAATGCAATTGGTTGACTGCAAAGACAATCAAGTACTAGCCACTAAGAAAACAGAAGTTTTAGCATTAATTGAGTCATTAATTGGTCTTAATTATGAGCAATTTAAACGTTCTGTTTTACTCGCTCAAGGGGATTTTGCTGCGTTTTTGAAGGCCCCTGCCAAAGAGCGTTCTGAATTATTAGAACGAATTACAGGCACCCAACTCTACTCTCAAATATCTAAACAAGCATTCGCTCAAGCAAAAGAACAAGAACAAAGTCTATTATTGCTTGAGTCGAAACTTGGTGAAGTTAAATTGCTTTCAACAGAGCAGCAACAAGCGCTAGTTGAGCAATTGACGGCATTAAATGATCAAGTAGCTGATGTAGAGAGACAAAAGAAGTCATTGCAATGGTTAGGCGATAAATTAACGGCCAAAACGCAAGTCCAAAATAACTTGGTGGAAGATGAAGAGCGGTTATCTCAAGCGCTACAGGCGATAAAGCAACAAGACAGCATTAATCAAATTCTAGATAAAATAGAGCAGGCCCAAGATGCGCGAGTGGTATTTGCACAGCAGGCGAAATACAAGAAAGAACTAACAGACCAGCAGCAAGCAGTTGAAGAACTCTCAAAACAACATCAAGCAGCACTGGCTCAGCATCAGAATACTGCTCATCAATCAGGTCGTCTTGCTCAATTAGAGCTACAAGCACAACAACAACTTACTGATAAACTGCCTGATATTGAATTAGCCATCACCAAAGAGGCAGCGATTGCATCTCAGGTATCGCAATATGATAGTTTATTGCAGCAAATTAACACCCTAGAGCTTCATTGTGATGAAAATGCTAATAAGCTTGGTGCATTCAAAAAACAGTTAAAATCAACGTCTACAGAGCATGAAAAGGTTCAGCACTTTCTAAGTGAACATCAAGCGCTTGCGCCGCTAGTGACTCAAATTGGTGTAGTCGAACAGCATATTCAAGAATATAGCTTAAGTGTTAATCATGTCAGCACCTTAGACGCTAAGTTAGTAACAAATAAAGAGCAATTGTCGCTATATAAAAGTCAATTGGAGCAACTAAAACAGCGAATAGAAGTTGAACACCAACAAGCGGGAAGCATGCAGCGAGATGTTGAACAGCTGTTGAATATGCAGCAAGCTTCAAGTGGTGAGCTGCTTGAGCAGCAACTTAATCAGCTTCAAGACAGTTATAATGCGTTACTCAATGAACAACAGCTCATCGTGCAAGGGTTGCAATATCAATCGATGATTGGTCAAAAAGATCAACAGCAGCAAGAATTAGCGCAAGAGCTTGATCAGCTACGACAAAGCTACCGTCAGAATAAAAATCAATTAGATCAGCAATTACCACTACGTGATGAGGCATTAAAGGCACTAAATACGGCTAAACAAGTCATGTCATTAAGTGAGCATCGAGATACGTTAATCGATGGTGAACCGTGTGCGCTTTGTGGCAGTCTAGAGCATCCATATAGCGAAAAACAAAGTGTTGGCAATGAAATGATCAACCAATTAGCCACTCGCTTTGACCAGTTGGAGCAACAGGCTCATCAATACCAAGAACAACTGACAAAATTTGATGCAATTGGTAAGCAAAAAGCAGAACATGTTCAACAGCTAACACGAGAAACAAACGAACTTAATCAATTGATAAAGCAGCTGGCTATCAAAGAAGTCAGTATTGAGCGACAAGGTAAAGTTGAACACGAAGTTGCAAACTTGTTTAACGCAATTGAGCAATTAAAATCTCAGATAAAACACGCCCAGCAAGTCACTAACGATTTAAACCAAAGCCAACAAGCGCTGGAAAAAGCAAAGCATCAAGTCAAAACCACGCAACAAGAGATCGCCAATGCTGAGCAGCAAATAACGGCACTAGAAAGTGACTCTATATTAGTGGCGCAGTCCATTGAACAATATAAGCAGCAACAAGCAGAGCGAATTTCAGCACTGCAAGCGTTATACAATTTGGTTAATTGGCGCCATATACTCGAGGTGGACATTGAACTGGCGGCATTTAAACGAGAATTAGCAACAAACATTGAGCAATTTGTTAATGGACAAGAGTCACAATTATCATTGGCAAACCAAATTACTCACATCAATCAACAGATTATTGCTTTTGACGAACAAGCCAGTCAACTTGAGCAACAAAAGCAGCCACTCGTTAAACAGTATCAATATGTTAGCCAGTCAATTGAGCAAGAAAAACAAACGTTACTCACACTCACCCAAGGGCGTTCACCGCAAGCAATGCGTAACGAGCTTGAAACGAAAGTAAAAGAGCTAGCCACTGCTCACCAAAATGCCAATTCGACGCTAGCTCAGCAACATAGTCATTGCTTAGTTATTGAGAGTCAGCTGAGTCAAGTGAATGAGCGATTGATGAGTATAACCACAGAAAATCAGTCATTAGCCAATGAGTGGCAACAGTGGCAGCAAACACTCAACATGAGTGAGCAAGACTTAATTGAATTACTATCCTATGAGCAAGATTGGGTCATTGAACAACGCCAACATCAAGCTCAATTGCTTCAAAATAGCCACCAAAGTCAAGCGGTTGTTGAGCAACTTCAACAGCAATTAATACAACTAGAGGCTGTATTAAATGAGAAAGCTGCCGTGATTAGTCAAATGTTTCCATCATTGGCACCAAATCCATTAATTTGTTCGCAAGAGCAAAGAAATATGACAGAAAATTCGGTTGACGCGACTCTGTCACAATTGGCTCAGCAGCAGTTTGAAGTAAGAGCAAGTTTAGAGCAACACAATCAGGCAATGGTGCGTTTTGGCGAGTTAAATCAAGATATCGAACAGCAACAACAAGAAAATCAATTGTGGCAAAACATGAAGGAATTGATCGGCAGTGCTGACGGCGCCAAGTTTAGAACGTTTGCGCAGAGCCTTACATTAGAGCAGATGTTACTAGGTGCCAATCATCATTTAATTGAACTTGCTCCGCGCTATAGTCTCGAGCGTGTACCAGGCGCAGAGCTTGATTTACAGATGATTGACAAAGACATGGGAGATGAAGTTCGCTCAATTGACAGCTTGTCTGGCGGTGAAACATTCTTAGTGAGTTTAGCACTCGCATTGGGGCTAGGATCATTGACTAGCCTGCAAACTACAATTCGCTCTTTGTTTATAGATGAAGGTTTTGGTACCTTAGATCCCGATACTCTCGAAGTTGCCCTAAGTTGCCTTGATTCATTGCAGGCAAGTGGTCGCCAAATTGGCATCATTTCACATGTACAAGGATTGGTTGAAAGAGTGGGAACTCGGATACAAGTAACCTCAAATGGCAGTGGTCATTCCGACGTTAAGTTACTAATTCGATAAAAAAGGTGACCTTTGTCATAGTTCTGTAATAATACGCAGGCAGACTACAGCACCATTGAAGGTTAACGTAGCATTTTACTAATTTTTAGGACGGATAATGAATACATTTACAAAAACAGCGGTTGCAATTGCAACAAGCTTAATCCTTGCTAACACTGCAGTTGCTGGCGAGAAAGTGAAAGTATACGGTAAAGTTAACGCCACATTACAAAGCGATGACACCGGTGAACGTGAAACAGATATTAAATCTAACGCATCTCGTTTTGGTGTTAAAGGTGGCGTTAAATTAGATGGCAACCTTTCAGCAATTTATCAAGTTGAGTGGCAAGTAAATATCGCTGATGATGGCGAAGACAATATTAAAGCGCGTAGCCAGTGGGTTGGCCTAAAAGGCGATTTTGGTACCGTGATGCTTGGTCGTAATGATACGGCGATGAAAAAATCTCAGGGTAAAGTTGATTTATTTAACGATTACAACGCAGATATCAAAAACTTATTCAGTGGTGACAACCGCTTAGACGACACCCTAACGTATATTTCGCCAAAGAAAAATGGTTTCTCTGTTCGTGCCACGTTCATTGCTGAAAGTGGTTACAAATCAGAAGGTGAAAATGGTACTAGTATTTCATTGATGTACGGTGACGCCAAACTGAAAAAATCTAAATTTTATGCAGCGGTAGCATTCGATTCTAAAGTAGCTGGTAGTGATACAACACGCGTTACTATGCAGGGTAAATTGGGCGATCTAAAATTGGGCGCGATTTACAATGAGTCTGAATACACAGACGGTACATCAGATGGTGACGGTTTCTTAGTAAGCGCAGCTTATCCAGTAGGTAAAGCAACACTTAAAGCACAATATCAAGACAGTGATGACAAAAAATCTGGTGATGTTGTGTCAGTAGGTGTTGATTACAAACTTGCTAAAAACGTTAAATTAACAGGTTTTTACACTGACTTTTCTTTTGATGACGGTAAAGAAAAAAGCCACCTAGCCGTTGGCATGGAATACAAATTCTAAGTCGTATTTGATTTAAAAAGCCGCAATAGCGGCTTTTTTTATACCTAAAATAAGCTGAGAATTAATACCTAACGAAATGTAGAAATTAAAAATATAACGAGCGGTAATTGCGTGATAAATTAGTCGCTATTATTAGTGACATAATTGAACTTTCTCATGAGTTAGTCATATTTGTGTCACATTAGTTATTAATAATAGACGTTATCAAATAACACTATAGGTTTAGATAATATGAGTGCAAGGATACTCGTTGTTGAAGATGAAGCAGCTATTCGAGAAATGCTGTGTTTCGTTTTAGAACAGCAGGGCTTCGATGTTGTTGAAGCGCATGATTACACGTCGGCAGTTGATTGTTTAGTTGAGCCGGTACCCGATCTAATATTACTTGATTGGATGTTTCCAGGCGGCAACGGCATTAGCCTCGCAAAAGAAATTAAGCGCCACGAACTAACCAAAGAAGTGCCTATTATTATGCTAACGGCACGTGGTGAAGAAGAAGACAAAATTCGCGGTTTGGAAGTCGGTGCAGATGACTATATTACTAAACCATTCTCGCCTAAAGAATTGATTGCGCGAATTAAAGCGGTATTGCGCCGTGCAATGCCAACAGCGTTAGAAGAGCTAATTGATGTGAAAGGGTTGGTGTTAGATCCTGTTAGCCATCGCGTTAGTCTTAATGAACAGCCAGTGCCCATTGGTCCGACTGAGTTTAAGCTGCTCCACTTTTTCATGACTCACAGTGAACGTGTCTATAGTCGTGAACAGTTACTGGATCATGTTTGGGGCACAAACGTCTATGTTGAAGATAGAACTGTTGATGTTCATATCAGACGACTACGCAAAGCGATTGGCGGGCACGGGCATGAAAACTTTGTGCAAACCGTGCGCGGTGCAGGCTATCGCTTCTCAACACGAGTTTAATTGATGCTTGATAACCAGCTATTTAATAAGATTGCCGCTAAACTTAGCGGCTTTTATCTTTGCCTTCTCATCATTGGATTAATGACCTCAGAACTTTTTATCGTTCTGTTTGTTGGTACTTTTCTTCTATTTATTTTTAATCTGAAACAGTTCCACAAATTGGTGCTGTGGGTATGGCAATCGCCGCAAAAGAAACATCAAGGAAGTAGTTCAAGCTGGGATAATGTGTACTATGGCGTTGACAATATTCAGCGTGGAAATCGTCGTCGCCGCCGTCAACTCGTTAATAATTTGGGCGAATTTCGACAAGGTGCCGATGCATTGCCTGATGGCGTTGTCATGTATAACGAAGAAAACAATATTCTGTGGTGTAACAGCCAAGCGCGTGCTTTGTTAGGTTTAAAATGGCCGACGGATCAAGGGCAGCGTCTTGATAACCTTATTCGTTATCCACAGTTTTCTGAATATCTTGCCGCTCGCGAATATAACCAAGCATTGCTAATTCAATCGCCAGCCGATGAAGACATCTTGTTAGAAAATCGCATTATTTCTTACGGCGAAAATCAATATCTATTAGTGTCCCGTGATGTGACACGTTTGAATCAGCTTGAAGAGATGCGCAGAGAATTTGTAGCCAACGTCTCTCACGAATTAAAGACGCCATTGACAGTACTTCAAGGCTACCTTGAGTTAATTGATGATGTCGATGGCGGTAGTCGCAGTAGTAACAAAGCTGTTCGCGCTATGCGTATGCAAACATCGCGCATGCAGTCGATGGTTGAGCAATTGCTTGCGCTTTCAAAACTAGAGTTTTCATCCATTGCTTCAAAGCACACCAAAGTGAACATGCAAGAGCAAATGGACATGTTGGAGTCTGATGCGATGAGCCTGATTGGCGAGCGCGACATGACCGTGCATTTTGATGTTGAACAGAATCTGGATGTATATGGCGACGAAACTCAAATTTACAGCGCATGCGCCAACTTAGTGACTAATGCAATTCGTTACTGCCCGGATGGTAGTTCAATTTGGGTCACTTGGCATCATCACCCTCATGGCGCGCAGTTTATGGTACGTGATAATGGACCAGGGATAGCTCCAATTCACCTTAACCGTTTAACAGAACGTTTCTATCGCATTGAACAATCACGCTCAAGCGAGAGCGGTGGCACCGGACTTGGACTGGCCATTGTTAAACATGTTCTTAAAAATCATCAATCTAGTTTAAAAATTAAAAGTACGCTTGGCAAAGGATGTCGCTTTAGTTTTGTGATCGATAATGATCGTATTGTTTCGTTTATTAACAAAAATGGTCAATTAAATGAATCGTCACAAAAGCTTAATAATTAAGTCACCTAACTGTCACTTAATTAATGCAACATAAGCCTCGTTTACAACTTAATGACACAATAGTTCTTATAAAAGAACGTTATCGGAGTAACAAATGAAATTATTAAAACTAGCGCGCAATATCGGTCTAACCCTATTAACCTCTGGTTTAGTGGTATCGGCAAACGCGTCAACAATTGACAAAAAATTACCGGACTACGTTAAAACTCAAGGTGTTTCAGGCAACATGTCTTCGGTAGGTTCTGACACATTAGCGAATATGATGACATTCTGGGCTGAAGAATTTAAGCGTAACTACCCAAATGTAAACATTCAAATTCAAGCGGCTGGTTCTTCTACTGCGCCACCGGCATTAACTGAAGGTACGTCTCAATTCGGTCCAATGAGCCGTAAAATGAAAGCGCGTGAAATTGAAGCATTCGAAAAGCGTTTTGGTTACAAGCCAACGCCAGTTCGCGTAGCTATTGATGCACTTGCAGTATTTGCACACAAAGACAACCCAATTGAAGGCTTAACAATTGCACAAGTTGATAGCATCTTCTCTGTAACCAATAAGTGTGGTGGCAAACCAGTTAACCGTTGGGGTGATTTAGGTCTAACAGGTAGCTGGGAAGGGAAAGACATCCAGTTATACGGACGTAATTCAGTATCTGGTACTTATGGTTACTTTAAAAAGAAAGCACTGTGTAAAGGTGACTTTAACACAAAAGTAAATGAGCAACCGGGTTCTGCATCTGTAGTGCAATCAGTAGCATCGTCTATCAATGCACTAGGTTACTCAGGTATCGGTTATAAAACATCAAGCGTTAAAGCAATTGCTCTCGCTAAGAAAGGCACTAATTACGTTGCTGCAACGAAAGAGAATGCATTGAACGGTACTTACCCACTTTCTCGTTACCTATACGTATATGTGAACAAGCACCCAAACAAGCCATTAGCGCCAATGGATCGTGAGTTCTTAAAAATGGTTCTTTCTAAAACTGGTCAGAAGATTGTTGCTAAAGATGGTTACATTCCACTATCTGCAAAAGTAGCAAACAAAGAGCTTAAAAAGCTAGGCATCAAACTTTAATTGATACCTTAATCATAAGAAAAGCCGCTCAGTAAACTGAGCGGCTTTTTTATGTTCACGACTAAATGGATTTAGGAGGTAGAACGAAGCAGGAGCTAGAGCCGAGGATGAACGGTATCGAGCGGTGCCATGGCAGAAAATCGGTTCCTGGCATTTCTAAGTATCACATCCATATAAGTAATGAGTCGATGTGCAATTTATAAAATATCTGTTTCGTATTCTTTTTCTAGTTGGATGACACGATTTCTGCCAGCTTCTTTAGCCTGATATAACGCCTTATCTGCTCTTGCTAAAACTAATGATTCATCATCTTTGTCATCATCGTGATAAACAGAAACACCGCAACTAATAGTTACGTCAATGACATGTTCGTCGATAATAAAGGGAGTACGAGATATATTGTCACAAACACGCTGATAAACCACAGTTGCGTCTACTTGGTCTATGGGGGTAATTACAACAAATTCTTCGCCCCCGTAACGACCAATTAAGTCATAATCGCGTAGCGCATGTTGCATGCGTTTAGTCACTTCAATAATCACTTTATCACCGACTAAATGACCATAGGTATCATTAATTTTTTTAAAATGATCAATATCGCACATACCAATACAAAGCACTTGTTTAAGTCGCTCTACACGTTTCATTTCACGGGGAATAGCTTCCATGATTGCACGCCTGTTGAATATTCCTGTAAGAGCATCATGACTTGCTAACAGAGTTACTTCGGCGAGAGTGTCGTTGAGTTTGTTTTGAATTTCAATCATGCGCTTACCTACTTGAAGGCGCACTTTTAGTTCATCACTATCAAAGGGTTTGGCGACATAATCATTGGCTCCGCGAGATAACCCTTCAACAATGTCATTAGATGATGTTCTTGATGTTAGCAGTAATACATAAGGTGGGCTTTGTGGATTTTGTGCAATAGCACGCTCACATACTTCAACGCCATTTAAGTTGGGCATTTCCCAATCGAGTAACAATAATTCTGGCGGGTTTTCTTGCTGCATGATGTCCCACGCTTGCTGACCATCTTCAGCAATGATTACATCATAACCCCAAGGTTTGGTGATTGATTGCAACATCGTACGAGACAGTTTGCTGTCGTCGGCAATTAATAATTTCACAAATTTTACTCACTGTAACAGTTAACATTTAATCGATGTTGATGATGAGAAAACTGCAGAAAATCCATTCTAATCCCGACCCTCAATTTGTGCTTGGTAAGAAATAATACCTAATCAGCCTAAAATTACTAGTTTTATCGAAAGTGCTTACTCTTCAAGTATCAATACTGACTAACTGATACTGTTGTTTAAATTTTCGTAGACCAGAAGTGGTAAAGGTAACAACGCGAGAATCTAACTCTCTAATTGCCCAACCACGATTAAATACATCGTTTAAGATCCATTGTCCTAGTGCGCCTGCTAAATGATCTCTACGTTCACTCCAGTCTAAACATGCTTTGCATATTGGCCGCTTTTGTTGCCTTAACTCGGCGGCGTCGAAACCAAGTGATTTAAAAAATTGCTGGCCTAATTCACTCAATTGTATATCCGTCGTATCCGACAGAAAAAACTCTTTGATGAGCAGTTCATCCATCAAATTTACCGCTAGCTCTCCAGCTAAATGATCATAACAGACGCGAGAATTCCGTAATGCGTTATCACTGGGGCCTGTTGCTATTTCATTTGCTTTAATGCACGAAGAGATATTCAGTAATGACTCGATAAGCGCCGCAACTTCTTGACCGTGGATTTGAAAATATTTGTGCCGTCCCTGCTTGCGCACCAATAATAATTTACTGTTAACCAACTTGGTTAAATGGCTACTCGCCGTTGATGAACTGATGTCTGCTTCAACAGCTAATTCTGTTGCGGTTAGTGCTTTTCCACTCATTAACGCAATCATCATCTTAGCGCGAGTTGGTTCGCCAAGGAGAGCAGCGATATGGGCAATATTGGGTTCGTTATTCATATTTAATTTACAGTTCGATGACGGTCGAAGCATTGGATTTTAAAGGCTTTAGACTACGTGATGAATCTTGGTTAATCAACGAATACAGCCAGTTAGGAATATGCATGAAGTTTTTCAGTTTTATCACATTGATTGTTTTAGCGATGTTAATCGCGGAATCTTTCGTTAGCAAATCGTCAGTAGAGCCCGCGCAGTATCAACTATTTAAGATTGAGAGCCATCGCCAGAATCTAGCGCTGGCATTACATCGTTATTCACCACGCCAACAAAACATAAAAGGCACTATTTTATTGCTTCACGGATCGTCATTTCCTTCAAAATTGTCTTTTGGTTTTTCGATGACTGGCGGCTCTTGGGCAGACTATCTGGTGGCGCATGGCTATCGGGTATACATGCTCGACTTTTTGGGCTTTGGTTACTCAGACCGTTATCCAGAAATGATTAATTCATTGAAATCGGCACAGCCTGTAGGTCAATTGACTGATGTCTCTGGAGATGTCGCTCGCGCGATCAGCTTTATTTTGGACAAAGAGGCTCTTCTTTTTATCGATCTGCTTGGACATTCATGGGGTAGTGCTGTTGCTGCGCATTATGCCCAGAGTCATAAAGGACAGATAAAAAACTTGGTGTTATACGCTAGCATTTATCATCACGATCAAGCGCTTGATAAACCGTTAAAACTGGTACCCGCCTATAAAGATTTGTCTGCAATAGCCCGCGTCGAATCATTAAATAACTTATCACCGACAACATCGTTACTCGCTAACAGCATATTCGATGAATGGCCACAACAATGGTTAGCATCAGCTCCCCTAACTGACAATTCACAGAGTGTACGTTATCCCGCTGGCCCAAGTATTGATGTGCAAAACCTGCTTCGTGGCAAGCCGTTATTTAACGCCAGCCAAATAAAAAATAATGTCTTGGTGATCCGCGGTGAGTACGACAAATTCCCATCTAATGAGCATGCCAATCGTTTATTTGAAGATTTAACGGCCGCTAAACGCAAGCAATACGTTGTGATTGGTGAAGGTACCCACGTCATCCATTTAGAGAAAAATAGACGACAACTTTACCAACAGGTGATGTCGTTTTTAACCAATACAGAAGAGGAAAGCAACCAATGATAGCTGTAATTTTTGAAGTCAAAGCCCATGCTGAGAAAGAGCAAGAGTACTTTGATTACGCAGAAGAGCTCGCCCCTATTGTTCAAAATGCCAAAGGGCTTATTTCGATAGAGCGTTTCGAAAGTCGAACCAACAAGGGGAAGGTACTTTCGTTGTCCTTTTGGGAAGATGAAGCGAGTGTGAAAGCGTGGCGCAATAATGTAATGCATCGACAAATACAACAACAAGCGAGAGCGGAAACTTTTGAAGAATATAGAATTCGAGTCGCTGATGTGCAGCGAGATTACACAATGGTTAAACGGGATGAAGCGCCATCAGATAGTAATGACGCACACCGATAACTACATAAAGAGTAACTAACTCAATAGCTGATTTTAGACAAGTTCAGCTAACATCTCATCGCTATATTCAGTTAAGGCATCGCCTGATTTTAACTTGGCGACGTAATCAGGGTTCGCGATGAATGGTCGGCCAATCGCTAATAGATCAAAGCGGTTATCATTAATCGCTTGGCTGCCCGTCTCAGCGGTGTAACCGCCAACGCCCATTAATGCTTTGCTGTAATGAGCACGCACAAAGTCTGTTGCATTACCGCCAAGGTAATCGAATTTCATGGTGTCATCGAATAAACCTAAATGAAGGTAAGCTAGTTCACGTTGTTCTAGCTGTGCTAACAAATATTTGAATACATCACTGTCACGTTCATCACCAGCCATGTTGAAATAAGCGCCCGGTGAGATACGCAGTGCAGTTTTGTGCCAGCCAATCGCGTTGGCAATTGCATCGACTACCGCTAATGGAAAGCGAGCCATGTTTTCTGGCGTTTGACCGTATTCATCAGTACGTTTGTTGGCGTCATGATGTAAAAACTGGTCAATCAGGTAACCGTTTGCACCATGAATTTCAATACCGTCAAAGCCTGCTTCAATGGCATTTTCAGCCGCTTTAGCATAGTCGCTAACTAACTGAACTATTTCGTCAGCCGTTGCAGCCTTAGGTACCACGTAAGTTAAATCACGCATGCGCGGCACTGTGCCTTCTACTCGCTCTGCCGATGGCGCTAATACATCACCGCCATCAAAAAAGTGTGGATGAGCAACGCGACCTGTATGCCATAGCTGGGCGAAAATCTTACCACCATTAGCATGAACCGCATCGGTGACTCTTTTCCAGCCTGCAATTTGCGGTGCAGTAAACAAACCGGGGGTATTGGGATAGCCTTGTGCGTCAGGACGAATAGTTGTGGCTTCACTGATTATTAAGCCGCTGTCGGCGCGCTTGGCATAATAATCAGCCATGGCTTGGGTTGGGACTAAATTATCGTCGGCCATACAACGAGTAAGTGGTGCCATCGCAATGCGATTTGAAAGCTTGATCGTGTCGTTTAAAGAAAATGAATTAAATAAAATATCGGTCATTGGTGTAATCTCGTATTTGAATGTTCGTTCAAGATAGCTGTTGTTGAATGATCATTCAAGTACTTTTTTGAATAAGCGTTCAAATTAATCTACAATGCCGCTTGAGTTAGTAGAGTGAGAACGACATGCGCAGTGCAGAATTCGATAAAGAAAAAGTGTTAAGAGCCGCGATTGCCGCCTTTGTGAATAAAGGCTACAACAAAACCAGTATGCAGGATCTTAAAAAAGCGACTGGACTGCATCCTGGTTCTATCTACTGTGCATTTGAAAATAAAGAAGGGCTGTTAATTGCTGCATTGGAGCAATACAACAAAGATCGATGTGGTGAGTTCTCTGATTATTTCAGTGGTGAAAAAACTGTATTAGCCGGCTTAAAAAACTACCTGATGAAAACAGTAACTAATTGCACCTCTTCAGGGCCCGAGCGCGTTTGTTTTTCGCAACAAGCACTGAGTGAACTCAGTGAACAAACATCGGCTGTGGAAGCTGTTATTTCGAAAAACCTTAATGATTGGCAGCAGGGTTTTATCTGGATTTTTGAACAGGCACTTGCCGCTGGTGAAATTGATAATAGCCGTACTGCAAAGCAACGTACGCAAAGCTTGGTAATGGGTATTTACGGATTAAGAACATTCGCCCATACACACCCAACTGTTGATGTACTTGAAGAACTTGCGACGCAATTATTAGAAGATGTAAGTCGCTAAATCCACACGTCATTATCAGCGGTTAATGCCGAGTCTGAATCTCCGGTATTCACCGTGCCGCGAGGCTCAATCATCATAATATGACATTCTTGCTCGGCGTAGGGTTTATGCTCAACGCCTTTGGGCACCACATATATTTCACCCTCATCAAGTAGCACATCGCCATCGCGCAGTTTTATAATTATCGAGCCCTTAATTACCATAAACATTTCGTCGGTATCATCGTGTGTGTGCCACACAAATTCGTCTTTATTCGTGTGGACTAAGAGCTGGCAAGTTTAAATTGATAGTCGTTCATTTGTGCAATGACTTTAGGTGTCCAATGAGCCGAGAATTTAGCTAATTTATCGTTAAGGTTTATCGATTGATGACTCATTTTTCTGCCTTATCTATCTTGTGGTGGAATATGCTGATGTAAGTGACTAAACGCGCTAATATCTTCTTCGCTATACTTGGTATTAACACGTGTTGTTGACGCTGGTTGAAACGCTAGGCCAACGCCAGTCCTACGAGATGTTACGGGGCGAATAGGTCTTGGCGTGAATCCACCGCCGCAATTGGGGCAAACATTTTTCAATAACTGTTCAACGCAGTCTTTGCAAAACGTACATTCGTAAGTACAAATATAGGCATTTGTGGCATCAACTGGTAAATCGATATCACACCCTTCACAATTGGGACGAAGCTCTAACACACCTTATTCCTTATGTTTGTCCATCATTCTTTCCAGAGGCGTTTTCTTACCTGAAACTTTTTATCTAAGAAAAGTGCAACATATTCCATGCTGCAAAGCCTTCTACAAAAGAGGCTATAACAGCAATAATTATCAAAATTACGCCAATGATCTTCCTATCATCTCTTCCTAATTAATTGAATTTTTTAGTCTCGTTAACTGTTGTGATAATACGCCATCAACTGCCGTCGACCATGTTTTTGTATCGGGAATAGCGCCGTAAACACGGTAAGTGTATGTAACACTGGTTTGGTCATTATCAATCGATTTAAAATCCCATGTTAATGCGCCGCTCACTGCAAAAGACTGCAACGGACCAAGACCGCCGCGCCAAACTTGGCGTTTGTTTTTTTCAACAGCAACGATGTCCATGTGTCTAACTATATTGTCATCCCAGCGCTCACAGAAACAAGCGTCTTTCATGTCTAATATCATATTCTGCGCGTTACCAGAAAATGTATGATCGGGGTGCCACCATAATCCAATTTGATTAAATTGTTGAAATACAGATTCCATTGGCTGATTAATCACGACTTGGTTGCTTAGCTCAAAGCTGTTTTCAGAATGACTAATGACCTTGCCATAGCTCACGAAGGAAAGCATAGATAACAAGGCAACAATTAATAATTTCATGGTGATACTCATACGATAATAATGTTTTCATCATATAGTGAATGGATCCATCAATTCAATCATTGAGATGTAATAACTTGTTAGCTAAAAATGATTGAATGTCGTAAATATTCAATCAATGAGATGGAGTTATAGCTATTGTCTTGTTTTTATCTTCCAACTGACCTCAAGGAATCATCATCATGACACAACGTTTAAATTATGCTGAAGCAGCACCACAGGCAATGCAATTGTTATTCAAACAAGAAGCACAGATAACACAACAATTTAAAGAGCATGAAAAACTGACTATAGGCATATTACATTTAATTAAACTGCGCGCTTCTCAAATTAATCATTGTGGTTACTGTGTTGACATGCACAATAAAGAAGCCCTTGCTCATGGTGAATCGATTGAACGCTTAACAAGCTTAGTGACGTGGCGAGATATGCCATGTTATACCGAGCAAGAACGCGCTGCTTTACTGTGGTGTGAAGCTTTGACAGCAGGTGAATCTATTGACGATGCGTTATATCAACAAGTACTACAACATTTTGATGAGCAAGCATTAGTAGCGTTGACTGTTGCAATCAATGCGATCAATAGTTGGAATAGAATCGGTAAGTCCTTCAAACCAACGGTAGGGAGTTATCAAGTATCATCATGAATGCTCCTTATGAATACAAACTGTGAATAGGCATTAAATTGAACGACCCAATGTCAGTCGAAATATTTAAACCTACAAAATTGCTGTCACCTTATGTACAGGGAATTTGGGCGGCTGACACTTATCATTCACACGCTAGTGCCGCAACAAAACACTTTATAAGTGATGCCGCTAGTGGCTTTATTTTTGTCCTGCAAGGCTCAATTGCCATAGATGGTCAGCGTTTTGAGCAAGGTGTGATATGGCAGCCAACGCGAAAAAAGGCTTATACAATGGAGTTTTCGCCTAATGCAAAGGTCGTCGGATTTAGATTTCAGCCTGCTATCGGTTCAATAATTTGCAGTGAATTACCGACATCAACTTGCCAATTAACCGAAGTAACTTCCTCGCTCGATGGGCTAACATTACAGTTAACAGAGCTGTTTAATGAGCTGACTGGTAGTGCAGGGCAGTGGCATAAAATCTCAATGGTTTATCGATGGTTAATACGCACCATCGACTTTGCTCTTGTTGTTCCCGAATCTATATCAAATATTTTTCAAATTATCTCACCATGGTCAGAAGTGACCTACAGTGAGCAACTCATCATTAGCCCGCGACAATTACAACGACAATTTAACCGCTGGCTAAACATGACTCCTGTTTATTACAAACGATTAATTCGTGTTCATCAGTCTGTTGTCGAATTGCGCAAGAATCCTCCTGAAAACCTAGCTTCTTTTGCAATCAGCCAAGGGTTTTCAGATCAAGCCCATATGACTAGAGAGTTTAGAGC
The DNA here is from genome assembly GCA_913060565.1 of uncultured Gammaproteobacteria bacterium. Classification (GTDB taxonomy): domain Bacteria; phylum Pseudomonadota; class Gammaproteobacteria; order Enterobacterales; family Psychrobiaceae; genus Psychrobium. Next base: position 50,652 of record CAJXRU010000001.1, read on the forward strand.
GATAGCTAATATCACACCACATCAACTTTTAATGAAACGCTCCAAAATTAATTAAGTTAAATTTGTATTTTTTTCTGCTTTGCAACGCTTACATCGTTCAGTAATAAGTGTAAATTATTATATTGTTCAAGCTATTAATGTTATGTTTCTGTCTACAAAATAAATACTGATTATATATGGATTTATGCATGAAAATTAAACTGAGAAAAGAGATGTTTATGGTGAGCATGCTAATTGCTGTAAGTGGATGTAGCAGTTATCAAATACGTGACGTTGATAATTCAGAGAGTGTATTTGACGAAGAATATCAATCGCAATGCTTACATATGACTCCAGAGCAAGTGACAAGATGTGAAGACGAAAAGAAAAAACTTGTATTGACTGGGCAGCATTGTGATTCACCTTATAAATATCTACGAGTTAGATGCGAGAAAGATAAAGCTGAACGAAAAAAATTAATTGATGAAACACTTAAAAAGCATATTAAATAATGTAAAGGGCCGTGAAAAATCGGATTTCAACCACTAGTCTTTAAGAGTATTTTGTATTCTACTTTCACTGAAACTTATAATAATATTATTAAACACTTAGCCTGTATTTGATGAAAATTAGGAAACGAGTGATACGAAGTTAAGATGTTATTAATCCTCGATACTGTCTCGGCGAAACCCCCACCAATTTCTTAAAATAACGTCCCATGTGGCTTTGACTTGCAAAGCCACATTGCAAGGCGATGTCAGTTAGATTCGCATCATTCGCGCGAATGCGTAATTTCACCTGTTCTATTCTCACGTTTAACAGATACGCCTGAGGTGTTTGGGCAAGGCTAGCTTTAAACATGCGGCAAAAGTGATATTCACTCAATTGTGCTAAGCCAGCTAATTCAGATAAGTAAATTTGGCGGTGATAGTTTGCTTGCATGTAGTCACACACTAACGTGGCAATTTGGGGAGACAAGCCGCCTTTTACAGTGGATTTTAGTTTGGTGACGCCCATGTTTTGCAACATCGATACTAGAATCGTGTTGGTGAGTTGCTCCATTGCTAAATGGTTGTGATTATCTTGCCAATCGCTGTTCGCTAAACAATGACGAACGAGGGCTTCGGTAGCAGTGTCACTGGCGTAATTTAGCTCTGGCAGCTCAAGCATACGTGGATCGATATCAAACACCTTTAAAGCAAGTTGTTTGAGGTAACCATCGTTGAAATAGAGGTGCATAAATTGCTGAGTTTGACCCAGCTGCCATTCGCTTTTAGCGTCTTTAGGCAATAAGCAAAACTTGCCCGGTGCGCCGTAAGCTGATGGTGCGTCAGTGCGATGTGTATCGTAGCCTCCAGTGAGGTATAAACTCAGAGTGTGTTGATCTTCATTGAGATAATAAAGATGATCGTTTTCATTTTGATAATGCGCCCAAGACAACGCGTCTGTTAGCGATTTTTGTCGCAAACAGATTTTACTAGATGATTGGTCAAAGCTAGTTAACGTTGGTGTCGCATGAGTTTCCAATGGTTGAACGGTGTCCGAATAAATCAATGTCATACCAAAATACTATCATTTATTGCGCGTAGCGCTAGAGCGACATACACGATTGAATTAATTAACCGCAAGATAGTGTTAGTTTTGCCAACATCGTGATATTTCTAATTCGTTATTATCGTCAAAATGTCTCACAATAATTTATTGCTAAAGAGACGATATGTCAGTTTTTCTCTATATTTTAATGATTTTCCTGTGGGGCTTGTCGTGGATTGCGATTAAGTGGCAGCACGGCGATGTGCCAATGGAAGTTTCTATTTTTTATCGCTTTGCTATTGCAGCGGTAGTGATGTGGATAATTGGCAAGTTATGGCATAAATTACAGCCTGTAACACGCCAAGATCATTATTTTATTGCACTTCAAGGTGTGTGTTTGTTCTGCTGTAATTTCCTGGCGTTTTATAGTGCGACTTCTTATATACCCAGTGGTTTAGTTGCTGTTCTGATGGCCACAGCGCCAATTTTCAATGCTGTTCATGGCAAGTTATTCTATGATATTCAAACAACCGCGAATTTTTGGTTTGGTGCAGTTTTGGGGCTTATTGGCATTAGTCTGTTATTTGGTGGAGATCTATTGGCAACAAACTGGTCTTCAGACACGTTATTTGGCTTGTTTTTTTCACTTCTTGGTACATGGTGTTTCTCTATCGGAAACATGCTGAGTATGCGTAATACCAAGTATAATGTGGCGCCTTTCACCGCCAATTGCTATGCAATGCTTTATGGCTGTGGTGCGCTTCTGATTATCATTTTTACACGCGGATTATCATTCGAATTTTCTATAACAACGCAATATATTGGCAGTTTAACGTATTTAGCTATTCCCGCATCAGTGCTTGGCTTTACGTGTTATTTAATGTTGGTGGATAAGTTAGGTGCGAGTAATGCGGCGTATATCTTAGTGTTAACTCCGATTGTTGCTTTGAGTGCATCCGCAATTTATGAAAATTATCAGTGGACGTCGTATTCAACGTTGGGTTTGCTGTTAGTCATTGTTGGTAATGTGTTTGTTCAACCTAAAAAGGCGCTGCTACCTGTAATAAAACGACGTCTATCGGTATGAATTAGATAAACTAAGAAAAGTTATTACTAATGCGCATATCGTAAACACCACAATAGTCAGCGATAAACCAATCGTGATGATGGTAATAATGTAATAGGCAAAGCGTTTAAGGCGAGTGAATACACGCTTAAAGAAACCGAGGGATTTATCGGGTTTAGCGGGAATACTTGGAAAGGTGTGCAAACTCCAAAATACCGAGAATGACCACAAGGCCGCTAAGATACTGGGGATAAGATAGTAATCGTCGGCGTCAATGTCTGATTTACCAATTAGCACGTAACCAATCATAACCACTGAGACAAGCATCAGCAGCAACGCGATGGGCTTAAGCCATCGCAATGTTATCGCAATTTGTTTGAGTCTATCTAGCATCTACTCTGATGCTGGCGTCTTAGCCTGCTCAAACTGCAACTCACACAAACGTTGATACAGTGGTGAGCTTTCTAGTAGCGATTGATGATTACCAATATCAACGATTCTTCCGCCGTCCATGACGACGATTTTATCCGCATGGATTACTGTCGCGAGACGATGGGCGATGATGATCGTAGTGCGATCTGTCATTAGCTCGTTCAGTGCCGCTTGGACGTGATATTCACTTTGTGCATCAAGCGCGCTGGTGGCTTCGTCAAGTAGCAGAATATTAGGATCTTTTAAAATCGCGCGAGCAATAGCTATACGCTGTTTTTGACCGCCGGAAAGTCGCACACCTTGTTCACCTAAGAAACTGCTATAACCGTTGGGTAGCTCCATGATAAATTCATGAGCGTGGGCACGTTTAGCGGCGTCTTCAATTTCTAGTTCGCTCGCTTTGGGATTACCGTAACCGATGTTGTGGCGCACATCACTACTAAATAACACGGGGTGCTGTGGCACCATGCCCATCACGTGGCGTAAATCTTCTAACGTGAGTTGTTCAATCGCTGTATCATTAACCATAACGGTGCCGCTTTGGGGATCGTAAAAGCGTTGTAATAGTTCAAATAAAGTTGTTTTTCCTGCACCCGATGGCCCAACTAAAGCGACAGTTTCACCATGGTTGATGGTGAGATTGATATCATTGAGTGCTGGAATATCAGGTCGTGACGGATAATTAAAATTGACGCTTTGTAAATTAATCGCCGCTTGGCTAGTTGGCGGCAATTGTTGAGGTGAGTTTGGTGACTGAATATCACTTTCAAGGGCGAGTAGTTCGAGTAAACGCGTAGCAGAGCCAGCCGCACGTTGCAGTTCGCCGTAAACCTCTGCAACGGTAGCGACAGACATTGCAACCATGATGGCATAGAAGATAAACGCGCCAAGCTCACCACCTGTCATTGCGCCAGATAGCACATCCATACCGCCAACCCATAACATGACGCTAATAGCCGCGAAGGTTAGAAGAATGACAGCGGCAAATAAAAACGAGCGTTGCTTAATACGCTTTTTCGCCACTTCAAAGGCTTTTTCAACTTCACCACCAAAGGCAGCTTGTTCACGAGGTTCGTGAGTATAGCTTTGTACCACCTTGATGTTTTGAATAATTTCGCCAGCATAGGTACCAATGTCGGCGATGGCATCTTGTGAGCTAGAGGCAAGATCGCGTACGCGGCGTCCGAAAAACATCATCGGTAAGAGTACTAATGGCACACACAAAATAACAATCATCGATAGTTTTAGATTGGTAACCAGTAGCATGATAAGGCCGCCTAACAACATGAATAACGATCGCAGTGCCATGGAGAACGATGAACCAATAATTGATTGCAACAGCGCGGTATCGGTCGTAAGACGAGACATTAACTCGCCACTGCGATTCTCTTCAAAGTAGCTTGGATGTAGTTTGATAATTTGGTTAAACACGGCGGTTCGAATGTCAGCACTTACTCGCTCGCCAATCCACGACATGAGGTAGAAACGAAAAAACGTACCAAAGGCGAGCAGGAATATCATGCCAATGAGCATTAAGATTGTTTGGGTAAGTTGTTCCACTGAGCCTGAGATAAAACCACTATCAATCACCATCTTCACACCTTGTCCAAGCGACAAGCTAATAGCCGCAGTAAACACTAAGAAAAATAGCGCGAGAATAACGTTTCTTTTATACGGCGTAATAAATCTGAGAATAGGCTTGAGGCTTTGATATGCGTTAGCTGTTTTCGGTGGAGTTGATTCTGACAAAATGAAACCTATGAACTAATGTGACGATTTGTCACCATAGCATAGTCGGCGCTAAAAAATAGCGATGAGGCGTTACAAATTATTTTCCAAATGGCTTGGAATGAGGACGTGTTTTCTGGTGATGCGTTGTAGTGTGTCTAAGCGTTGGCACACTACAATAATTAGACTGTTAAAAATTAACAACCATATTCTACATCAACCATCACATCATCACCTAAGTTTTCGATAGCGTCGGTGAGTTCTTCAATGGAAGAATGTTCAGGAAGAAGGGCGGTGACATTGGCTCTAAATAGTAGCTGGCCAGTATTTGGTGCGCTTTCTAATTGACTGCCTAGTTGCTCTATATTAGCGTCAACACTGTGCAATGCTTTGGTGACTTCTTGAATGATACCTTTGCGATCATTACCTACAATTGAGATGCTGAGTAAGTCTTGTGGCTCGATATCGCTGCTTGTTGGATGACCTTCTTGAATGGTGATATTTAAATCGTCTATTTGTCCTAATTCAAGACTGAACTTTGCTAGTTCTAATTCAGGTAGTTCAACCTGTACAATGCCAGCAAATTGGCCTGCTAGGTGACTCATGGAACTACCTAACCAGTTGCCGTGGTGATCAACGATAACTTGCGCTAGTTGGTCTACAAGTCCTGCTTTGTCTTTACCGACAAAAGTAACAACAACATTTTTCATAATATTCCCTAAATTGGTGACCTTGTTGATTTATTAATAAACCTCATAGGTATCTTTGTCCAGAAAAAAGATTATTGCTGATGCAAGTCACGAACAAAAGGTGACGAAAAATGACAATGTAATATTAGTGTCATATTGACAGGATAGAATTACGCCAGTTTTATGGTAATTAGGAAATTTACTTGATGTCACAGTCTGCAGACACATTAACAAGTCGACAACGCAGCGATTTAGGAGCCAGCGATCCGTTGCGTGCTTTTAAAGATAAGCTTGCCCAATATAGTATTACTATGGGTGGGTTAATGGTGCTTATGACGTTGTTAATGATATTTGGCTACCTACTATATGTTGTAGAGCCAGTATTTCGCAATGCAAGTATCGAAATTCAACAGCAACAAAAACTAGAAGCGAACACAAATGTTGTCGCCACTGGTAGTGATGAATTAAACGAAATTGCTTATTACTACACAGACAAAGGCCAGTTGCGTTTCTATCCCTTAGTTGAAACTAGTCCTGCAAAAAGCGTTGTTGAGTTGCCACTTGTTGCTTCTCAATCGATTTCTAGTATTGCGTCGTCGGGAAGTGACGTTGCTTTTGGCTTAAATGACGGCGGCTTAATGGTTTCTCAGCCTAGCTTCATGATGAGTTTTACTGACAAGGGTCGTGAAATTACGCCACAAGTGAGGTATCCACTGGGTGAAGAAAGTCTGACGATTGATGCACAAGGTCAACCTTTGACTCAATTGGCTTTTCAACGTGATGAAGAACAGGTGTCAGCTGTTGCATTGACGCAAGATCATCGTTTGCTGCTATCAACGCTAGTTGCTGAAGAAAACTTCATGACGGAAGAAATTGAATGGGTTAGTGAGACCAATCAATTACATGGCATTCCAACGAGCATCAGTAAGTTACAAATTACCCCTGATCAACGTTTATTATTCGTATTGAGCAGTAATCAATTATATATCTACGATATTGTAGCTGGCGCTTTTGATGCGCCGCGTCAAGTCGTTGAAATTAATGAGCCAGGCGCGAAAGTGACAGACATTAGTTTAATGTCTGGTGGCAGTTCAATTTTGGTGGGTAACTCGAATGGCGTTATCACCCAATGGTTTGAAACGAAATCTGACCGCGGTCGTCGATTAACAAAGATCCGTAATTTTACTGTTGAAGGTAGCGTTGAAAAGATCCAAGCTGAACCCTTTAGAAAAACTTTTGCAGTACTAAATGATAAAGGTGATCTACGCTTGTTTCACTCAACCAGTGAAGCTGACTTACTTGATGAACCATTAGTTAATAAAGCAACTGCACTACAATTTTCGCCGCGTAATAACGCGTTAATCTTTACCACTAAAGACAGCATTGACTTTTATAACCTTGAAAACGAACATCCAGAAGTTACATGGAGCGCGTTATGGCAAGAGGTTTGGTATGAAGGTTATCCTGAAGCAGATTACGTATGGCAATCAACGTCAGCAAGTGATGATTTTGAACCTAAATTGTCATTAGTGCCAATTTCGTTTGGTACCATTAAAGCAGCACTCTATGCAATGTTATTCGCGGTTCCTATCGCCATCGCCGGTGCTATTTATACAGCTTATTTCATGCCGCCTAATTTACGTAAAGTTGTTAAGCCAACCGTTGAAACAATGGAAGCGCTGCCAACGGTTATTTTAGGTTTTTTAGCGGGTTTGTGGCTTGCGCCGATTGTTGAAGAATACTTACCTTTTGTTTTCATGATTATTTTTGTCATTCCGGCAACGATAGTGTTGTTTGCGTTCATTCATCATAAGTTACCTAAAAAATGGCGTAATATTCTTAACGAAGAATACTCAACGCTGATGCTTATTCCGATTATTTTGTTGGCGTCGATGGCATGTTATGGCCTAAGCCCGATGATTGAAGAGGCATTAATGGGCGGCGATGCGCGTATGTTCATTAGTAATGAGTTAGGCATCGACTTTGACCAACGTAATGCGCTTATTGTTGGTATTGCGATGGGCTTTGCGGTTATCCCAACGATTTTCTCAATTACTGAAGATGCAATTTTCAGTGTTCCTCAACACTTAAGTAACGGCTCTCTTGCCTTAGGTGCTACGCGCTGGCAAACACTGGTTGGTGTGGTGCTATTAACAGCTTCGCCGGGTATTTTCTCCGCCGTTATGATGGGACTTGGCCGCGCAGTCGGCGAGACAATGATTGTATTGATGGCAACAGGTAACACACCAATCATGGATTGGAACATCTTTGAAGGTATGCGTACCTTGTCGGCGAACATTGCAGTAGAAATGCCAGAGTCAGAAGTTGGCTCCACTCATTATCGTGTGCTGTTCTTAGCAGCCTTCGTATTATTTATATTCACTTTCTTCTTTAACACCGTGGCAGAGGTTGTTCGTCAACGTCTGCGCGATAGATATGGTTCGCTGTAATGACTATTGGAACTAATGTAATGAACTCTTGGAGAAAAAGCGGCTCGCCAATGATTTGGCTTACCTCAGGTGCGGTAAGCATTAGCTTAATTGCGGTTATTGGCTTGTTGATATTAATCGCTTGGCGTGGTCTGGTTTATTTTTGGCCAAGTACTATTTATCAATTTGATGTGGTTAATCCACAGGGCCAAGTTGAAACCGTTATTGGCGAAGTGTATGAAATCGATAGTATTCCAGCACAGCGTTTACGTGAGAATGGCCATAATATTCCAAGTGAAGTGACTGAGGTTGAGTCAAAACTTGTAAAGACGGGTAACCGTGAATTCGTTGAGCTGGATTTTCGTTGGTTATTGGGCCCAACAATCACCAAGCAACAAGCGTTGCCAAACCTTGCCGTTTTTGAGCGAAATAAAAATGGTAACTTTTACGGTTTTATTAACAGTGTAACGGTTGACGGTAAAAAGAAAACAGGTGAGATGGCGACACTAGTGGCGACGCTAGACGATGCCTTAGCACGTGTTGAAACATTGCAAGAGCAAGCTGATGAGCTGCAATCAAGTGAAATTAATAGCATTAACTATAAGCTTGAAAAGATTCGCTTAAAACAGCGTCGTTATGAAATTGATAATGAGCTGACACCTGAACGTTTAGCTGATTTAGACGCGCAGCGTAAAACGCTTAATGATAAATATTTAGTTCACGAAGCCAAGCTATTTAAATTCCGTAATGAAATGACACGTGATTTTGTGACAGTCAAAGACATGCGCGGTGAGTTGGTAGACATTAACTTGAGCTATCTACTGAGCTTTAATCTACCAAACCAAATGGGTGTAATTACTAAGTTTGGTCATTGGTTGGTTAATATTGGCAGCTTCGTGATGGATGATCCTCGTGAAGCAAATACTGAAGGTGGCGTATTCCCAGCAATTTTCGGCACCATTTTTATGGTTATGCTGATGGCTGTTATCGTGACGCCTTTTGGTGTTGTAGCTGCTATCTACCTACACGAGTACGCTAAAAAGAACGTGTTCACCAAGTTCATCCGCATTGCAGTAATCAATCTTGCAGGTGTACCATCGGTGGTTTACGGCGTATTCGGTTTAGGATTCTTTGTTTACATACTCGGTGGCAGTATTGACGAATTGTTTTATCCTGAATCTTCACCGTCGCCTGTGTTTGGTAGTCCAGGTGTTATGTGGTCTGCATTGACGTTAGCTATTTTGACCTTACCTGTCGTTATCGTTTCGACGGAAGAAGGTTTATCACGGATCCCTATTTCGTTACGTCAAGGTAGCTTGGCCCTAGGTGCCACTAAAGCAGAAACATTGTGGAAGGTTATTATTCCAATGGCTAGCCCAGCAATAATGACTGGTTTGATTTTGGCTGTTGCTCGCGCAGCAGGTGAAGTTGCGCCATTGATGCTGGTGGGTGTGGTGAAAATGGCCCCGACCTTACCAGTTGATGGCAACTTCCCATTCTTCCATTTAGATAGAAAATTCATGCATCTAGGTTTCCATATCTATGATGTGGGCTTCCAAAGCCCGAACGTTGAAGCTGCAAGACCGTTAGTATTTGCCTCTTCATTCTTATTAGTAACCGTAATTGTTGGTTTGAATATGGCGGCGATTCGCATTCGAAACTTATTACGTGAAAAATACCGTTCATTAGAACACTAGTGAATCAGAAAATTTAAGCAGGATAAAGTAAGATGATTAATCTTGAACCAACAGATGCAGCCACACAAGATCAGGTGTTGGACTTAGCAAACTTAACTGATGAGCAAACGGCATTTTCTATTGAAGACCTTGATTTGTTCTATGGCGATAAACAAGCCTTAAAAGGCGTTTCAATGCGCATTCCTAAAGGCCAAGTAACCGCATTTATCGGTCCGTCTGGCTGTGGTAAGTCAACGTTGTTACGTTGTATGAATCGTATGAATGACTTAATTGATAACTGTAATATCACCGGTGAAATTAAGTTAGAACAACAAAATATTTTCGATCGCAATGTTGATGTTGCGACATTGCGCCGCCGTGTAGGCATGGTATTCCAACGTCCTAATCCATTCCCTAAATCAATTTATGAAAACGTGGTTTACGGCTTGCGTTTACAAGGTGTGAAAGATCGCCGTGTACTTGATAAAGCCGTTGAAGAATCACTACGCGGTGCCGCGTTGTGGGATGAAGTGAAAGATCGTTTGCATGATAACGCACTTGGTTTATCTGGTGGTCAGCAACAACGTTTAGTGATTGCTCGTGCTATTGCTATTGAGCCTGAGGTATTATTACTTGATGAGCCAACATCAGCACTAGACCCTATCTCAACCTTGGTTATCGAAGAGCTAATTACTGAGCTTAAAAACAAATTTACTGTCGTGATTGTAACGCATAACATGCAACAAGCGGCGCGTGTTTCTGATAACACGGCATTTATGTATATGGGTGAATTGATTGAATATAGTGATACCAATACGCTGTTTACAACGCCTGCGAAAAAACAAACTGAAGATTACATCACCGGTCGATACGGTTAATAGGAACTCAAGATGGATAATGTAAATTTAAAACGTCATATTTCAGGACAATTTAACTCTGAGTTAGAAGGGATCCGTAACCATGTACTGTTAATGGGTGGCTTGGTTGAAAAACAATTGGGCGATGCAATCACTGCCATTAGCACCATGGATGTGAGCCTAGCTGAAGATGTATTGAAAAACGATCGCAAAGTTAATACTTATGAAGTCGCGATTGATGAAGAATGTACGCGTATTATTGCCAAGCGTCAGCCTGCGGCGGGTGATTTACGTTTAATCTTCGCTATTTCTAAAACGGTAACCGATTTAGAGCGTATTGGTGACAGCGCTAAAATGCTGGCTAAAGTGGCGCTTGAGAAGAAATCGTCCAACCAAGGCGGCTTATTAGTGAGTTTGGAAAATCTTGGACGCCAATGTGTCACCATGCTTCACGATGTGCTTGATTGTTTTGCTCGTATGGATGTGGATTCTGCCTTTGATGTGCATCGCACAGACAACTTAATCGATGCGCAATATGAAAGTTTGATGCGTGAATTAATGACTTACATGATGGAAGATCCTCGTGCGATCCCAAGCATCATGGAAGTGATGTGGGCAGCACGTGCATTAGAGCGTGTTGGTGATAGAGCACAAAACATTGCTGAATACGTTATTTACTTTATTAAAGGTAAAGATATTCGTCATTTAGATGACGAAGAGATTGCTCAACTTCGCTAGCCTTACCCTCCCATAAATTGAGTGTCTATGGCAAAATAGACACTCAATAATGCATTTTCCCCAACTCTTTACTACGCTTAATGGCATCACAACACTGTGAGTTCAGGATGTAGGGGCGTATGAATTTACTGGCAAAAATTTCGTGGATAAAAAATAAAAAGCCATTTTTTACATTGCTACTTATTATTGCTATCGCATTTTCTGCGATCACTCTTTATTTTAATCAACTGCACAAAAAACTTATTGAGCACAGTGCCATTGAAAGCGCTCAAAGGTATGCGGAAGTATTAACTGAATTTCGCAGCATTTACACATCTCAAGTAGTATCTCGATTAGCAACCAGTAGCATTGACGTTAGCCATGATTACAATCTCAAGCATCATAGTATTCCATTACCAGCGACATTTACTATGTTGTTAGGGGAGTCGGTTAACAATCACCACAAGGACGTAGGAATCCGCCTTTATAGCCCTTACCCTTTTCCGTGGCGGAAAAATGGCGGAGGAATAGTAGATGATTTTGGGCGGCGCGTATGGAATGAGTTATCTATTAGCGACACTAAAATAGTGACTGAATTCGAAGACGTTAATGGTATACCGCATGTTCGTTTAGCAATGGCCGATGTGATGGCTGATGATTGCGTTGATTGCCATAATAACCATCCACAATCACCTAAAACAGATTGGGAAGTTGGTGAGTTGAGAGGAATTCTCGAAGTCACTATGCCAATGAATACTAGTGTCTTAATGGCCGATTCAATCGTATCGAGCATGGCTATTTTAGTGGCTGGTTTGCTGCTAATTGCATTATTTGGTGGCAGTTATCTCATTCTTCTCCAGAGCAAGCACCAAATTGAAAAGATGAAAAATGATGAGCTGCTTAGCCAGTTCAAAGAATCACAGAAAATGGCGGAACTAGGGGGCATGGTGGCGTCAACAACTCATGAAGTCGCAACGCCATTGGGTAATATTAACTTAGCACTAGATCATCATTTATTAAGTACTGAGCAAATTAATTCAGCAGTACAAAATAATAAACTAAAACAGTCACAGCTTTCACAATATTTGGAAGACTCAATCAAAACAGTGAGTATGTGTTTATCCAATAATTCACGCGCTAGTAAACTCATTGCGAGTTTTAAACATATCGCAGTTAACCAGTGTAATAATAAGAAGTTAACCGTTAACTTAGCCAATTATGTTAGTGATATTTTACTCACCAATAAACCAACGATAAAACAATATCAGCATGAAATAATAGTCAATATCGGACAGGAAATAGAGGTTAGTTGTTACGCTGGTGGATTAGCGCAAGTCATCACTAATTTGATTAATAATGCGCTGATCCATGCCTTTAAAGAAAAACATGGCGGCACCATTAATATTACCGCGTGGCAGGACGTTGATTTTTGGTTTGTTGAAGTAGCTGATAACGGCAAGGGACTATCGGAACCGATGCAAGACAAAGTATTTGAACCCTACTTTACAACTAGACTAGGCCAAGGCGGTTCAGGTTTAGGTCTATCAATTTGCAAAGAGATCGTTGAACTTGAGCTGGGGGGAAATCTTACAATAAATAGTGAACTAGGGCAGGGCACTACATTTACGCTTTCAATAAAATCATCAGTGAATGCCTAACGATTTTAGCCATCCATAGACGACTTTCGCTAATGTTTTCTCTTCACTATATGTTGGTTTTAAATGTTGACGATAACTTGTTTTTTTAGCTTTTAAGCTTAAGCGTTTGCGCATTTGCATTTCAATTTTTGAATTCGACAAATGATAAATATCTAATAGCGGCATTTTAATTTGTACCAGTTGTCTCGAGAGTTGTTCAATAGTTGCTGGATACATTTGTGGCTGATTATCATAAAGCGCGCTATTGGCATCAATGACAACAACAGCATTGAGCGGACGAAGATGCTGTTGAATTAAGGCATTAGATAAGTAGGCGACTTGTCGACCTTGTATAACTAGGATGATGTTCTTAGATTCTGCGGCGGCCATTTTATGGGCGCTATTGATACGCTCGATTAGCGCTTTTGTATAAGGCGTCGCATCGACAGTGGAAGCCATTGTAGGGCTACTCATAGTCTCTTTGGAATCTACAGGTGTTTTTTCTTCGGCGTTCTCTGCTGTTGTTGCCGCGAATAGTTCTAAACTTGGCGCGTTAATCGTAATAGAAGAAAAGCCATAATTATTAATCGTTGTACGAAGAGGCTCAATATCTAAGCTGTAATTAATTGGTGCTGATAAATCACTGACAAAAATTGCAACACCGCGATGCTTGGCGGCAAGGTAATCCCGCTTTAATGCCAAAAACTTGCCGCTTTCGCCAGTTAACCATGTCACTTCTTCTTGAGGCAGTATCATCGCCAGTGATTCTTCATTGCTCATTTGTGGCATCATTTTCTTATCTTTCATCACCGTTTCTGCCATTTTCTTAGCAGCTTCAGTATTGGCAGTCGCGTGAGCTGACGACGTCACTAAACCAATCACAGTAATGAAAATAATAAACAAAGCGTTAATAAATGGCCGGTGCATAAGAGTCTCAATGTAATAAGAAGGTGATTTTGTTATCTAAACAGGGCGTAAGTTAACATTGGCACAAAGCAATGAGTATGCCAATCAAAATGGACACGGCGTTGTGAAAGACATTGGTTGCTCAGTGATTGGATGCTTGATACTTAACGTGTATGCGTGGAGACATAAACGAGGTGCTAATGGGTGTGCATCGGGCTTACCGTAAAAGCGATCCCCTAAAATTGGATGGCCTATTTGTTGCATATGTACTCGTAATTGATGAGAGCGGCCAGTAATTGGCGTAAGCTCCACCATAGTAGCGTTAGCTGTTTTGCTCAGTACTTTCCAATGAGTTAGTGATGGTTTTCCAACGTCATGATCAACCATTTGCAAAGGGCGGTTCGGCCAATCACAAATTAATGGTAGGTCAACGGAACCTGCGTCATTGTCAGGATGACCAAGAACGTTAGCTAAATAAGTCTTTTGCGTGGTACGTTGTTGGAATTGACGGGATATACCGCTTTGTGCTGCTTTATTAAGTGCAAAGAGCATGATGCCAGAAGTATCCATATCCAGACGATGGACGATTAAAGCGGTTGGTAACACGCGCATTAGACGCAGCGTAACACTGTCGCGGTGGATTAATTCGCGTCCTGGGACTGATAATAAGCCGCTTGGTTTGTTAACAACGACAATATCATCATCTTGATACACAATATCAAGCCATGGAGTAGTAGGTGGGTTGTAAACAAAGGCCACGGTATTTCCTAATGCGAGTAGACAAATTTAAAGGCGCTATTGTAACGATATTTTGAAATAAGAGTATGTTTGATGCAAACTTTTGTGATGAAATGACATTGTGCTAATTGAGAACAAGCAACGAGTTGAAAATGAAGAAAATATTTCTAAGTGCATTAATCGCTATTAATACGGCTACCATCAGTAGCGCGGCATTTGCAGCCGAAGAAGAAGGTGTGATCCAACTTTACACTCAACGTGAGTTATTGGCACTAATCGCTAAGAACACGCATTTACAACAAGTTCGCAAAGATGATTGTCAGTTGGTCGAGGATATTAAAGCCCGTGCTGAAATTGTAAAACTGCCAAGTTATCAATTTTTATACGGTGATATGCTGGCCTATGGTGTTTGTGTTCCAGAGGATGCTAACTACGGTGTTTATATGATGGAACAGAGTGCTCACCAAGGGCTTGTTGAAGCTATTGAGCAATTAGGACGTTATTATCATATCGGAAAGTTTTTCCAAAAAGATTTGAAACGAGCTCTGCGTTATTTAACGGAAGCTGCGAGTTTAGGGAGCTTAAAGGCTCAGCTTAGATTAGTTGAAATACTCGCAAACGAGCAGGGCAGTCCTCGAGATTATGAAAATGCCTATCACTGGCTCTATAACTCAATTATTGCGGACGATGAAGAGCGTTTAAAAGCAGAGATGTTATTAGAGAGACTTGCTAAATTAATGCCTGAAAGAGTTATTAGAAAAGCACAGCGACCACTTATTAGATAATGATTACTCATCGAAAAGTCGCCTATGTAGTCGCTGCATTAGTTGTGGCGGCATTGTTAGGTTATATGCCTCGTTATACAAGTTTACTAGATAATATGTTAGACATTATTACTAGTGGCGATCCTAGAGGTGCTATCGGGGTACTAATTATATTCTTTATTGGCGTCAGTGGACTGTTCATGATTGCACGTCCTGCCACGTACAATCGTGATTACTCCCCTCGATTTTCTCAAACGAAAGAGAAGTTAATGACAAAAGGACACTGGCGTATCATAGGATACTTGTTAGTTGTCATACTCTTCTCTATTTTCGAATTGATTAGCGATTAAACGCCTAGCTTTACTCTACGGAAAATACCTTGTTGGTCGACGCGTTGTCATTTTCCCAAAACTCATAGCGTGGGTTTTCAACATCATCTAGATACCAAATCGCCATCACTAGTTGGTTCTGATCGTTGGCTACATGTAACTGAGTATCGTAGTTCCCTGCTAATGAAGTACGTAGGAGGCAACTATTGTAATCAACTGTTACCTGACCTTGTTCATTTGTGAAATCGCTGCACACTGATAAGTAGACATTGCGCTGCTGTGCGTTTGTATAACGAACGTTGACTTCATACTCTTGCTTGATGTCAAAGTTCGCTGCAACAACAAGTTCAGCCGTTGTGTCATAAACTGCGTTAGGATCCGGTGCTGGCGCAGGTGTCGGCACTGGCGTTGGTGATGGTGTCGGCGCTGGAGTTGGTGATGGTATCGGCACTGGTGATGGTGCTGGCGTCGGTGAAGTATTGTCTCCTCCACCGCCACCTCCGCATGCAAACAACGTTAAACTACTTACTAATGCTATTGTCGTATTTAAGCGTTTCATACCTTGCTCCTTATTGATTGAAAACATTTTTAGTGGTGCTTTTCTCAACGGTAAACCAGTCTGTCTTTTCACTACCGGATGAGGTGACATAGCCATGAAAATCAGGGTAAGCGAACTTTATATCCATGTATTCCAATGGATGTTGCCATTGATAAGGAATATTAATTGCCCAAGGCATACCGTTAGCATTGATGAAGTATTCACCGTTAGTTTCGTTTGATGCGTCGTCACCACGATTTAAGAAGTTTGCTTGAAAAGCTTCTGTTGGTGCTTGATTCTTCAAATGAATTTCAAATCGACGCTCTGGCGCTTCACCGAATAAGTAATTTCTTTCATGGCCTTTTGACGCGAAAATAAAGGGATCATAAGGGAAGTTAGCGATATTCGTTTTATCGACATTGGCATTCATTGGGATCTCAATGGCAAATGTCATTTGAATGTTTGAGCCACAGCCCGCTTCTGTTCGATAGTATTTGCAATCTTCGCCGGCTGTTACAAAATCCCATAAATCATCGGCAATTATAAATATCGCTTCTGTTCGATTGCTTTCTAACGCTGAGGTTGTTTGCTCTACGCCATTAATTTTAAAACTCATTCGGTTGGTATCGACTTGATTTCTCAACAAGCCAGGTATTCTGAAAGCAAAGCCATTGTGATAAGAGGCCCCTATTGCAACGATTTCGCCTTCAATCTTTATACGCATTAATGTACCTTCGACATCAAAAGCAGATAGGCGGTAATGGACTACGAGATCGTTCATGTCATAGTCGCCAACTAATGGCCAATTATCTTCAAATGCTAGTGTCGCCCATGAATCTATAGATGGGTAATAATTAGCCGTTACATTCTGCTGTGCAATGTCAACTTTGTAATCTTCAACCTCGCCGTCAGCCACACCACCCACAGGTGTTAGTTCTGCTTGAGAGCTCAATCTAAATCGCGACCATGTTGTTCCTGATTCACTCCAAGTCGGAACATCGTAGGCGACTATATTGCTACCTGCAGAAACCGATTTTTCTGACACAATTTTTTCATCGTTATCAAATTCGCCATTTTTGTCAGCGTCTAACCACGCATTAACAAAACCATCGGTAGATGCCGTTATTTCTACAATGGCTGTTTTCCCTGCCTCAATACCTGTGGCAAATTGAATACCGTCATTGTCATTAATGTCAGAGCCATCATCGGCATAAGCATTCGGCTCAGTTGTTACAGCGTTACCTAAAAATAGTGTGCCGTCGCCAACATCATGTCGTGCACCATTGTTGTTGATACTTGAACCGTAAGAATCAGGTGCATCACCAAAATCAGTAGTAGGTGATTCAAGAGACACGATAGGTGCGAGAGCACAACGTGCGCCATCGTTATTGCTGGATGACGGGCCATAAGCAAAAAATTCAGCGACAGGATAGTTCCAATTGGTATTAATTCTGAATATGTAACCATCACTATTGCGACTGATATATAGATTGCCTGTGACATCAAAATAAACGGCGCCGAAGGTACCAGATTGGCCGACATTGCTCAGTGTTTCAGACGTGCCGGATTGAACATTTATTTTTAAGAGATTCCCCCAGCGATCGACAGAATAGGCAAACCCGTTACTAGGATGAAACGCTAAATCATAAATGGCGTGATTTAATACACTGCCATTGACGACTTTGGTCATTTGTAAATAATCTGGCGCGCTTTCATCGAGTGGAATACGAAAAAGGCCATAATCATTGCCGGGGCGATAAAGATAATAAACGTTTTCGGCAACGGCGATATCGCCGACATAAAACCCTTTATTAGGCATGTCTTCTACGGGGATAACCGTAAGCTGATAATTACTATCTAATTTAACGATTGTTCCGTAATAATAATTGAATGCATACAGATATCTATCGTGCACATTAAACGCCAAAGCGTTCATTTTTTCTTGTCCCCAATCGGTTGGCGAAATTTTTTCATAAAACCCTGTTGCTAGTTGAACACCATACAAATTGGCTATTTTATCTTGCACCAGAAATGCTTCAGTTGGGCAATCCGTAAACGGTGTTGCTTGAGTATTGGCTGCGCCAACAACCGCGGAAATAAGCACTAAACTTTGAAAAGCTCTGTTTTTTATAAGATTAGACATAATGGTGTAATCCTTCGCATGAGTTAAAGAATAACTGTAAGAGAGCAACTAGTGCGCCAGAATGATAAGTTATTTAATTTCAGTTATTTACGTTGCTATTATATGTTTTGTTATTCACGATTTTCAATTTGGCAATGCATATTGAGAATAGAGTTTTCATTATGAGTGATTAACTTGTTGTTCAAAGCGGGTATAATTCTGCCAATTGAAATTTAGGATATAACCATGGCTCGTTTTACTGTGCTTGGCACCGCTGACATTCCCAATCAACAAGGTCAATTACGCCTATTATCGCGTAATGATGAATTCACTATCAAAATTGCCGGTGTACCAGGTGATTTGATGAATAGCCGAATGCATGCTTCTGAAGATGCGCTCGCAACACTTGCTTGTAACAAAATAAAATCACAACCAAAACCACAGGTACTTATCGGTGGTTTAGGCATGGGATTTACGTTGCGCTCAGCACTCGATTCGCTCAACAAAGAGGCCACAGTGACTGTTGCTGAACTAATTAATGAAGTCGTGGAGTGGAATAAAGGTGAGCTTGGTCAATTAACAAATTATCCTGTTAATGATCCGCGGACTAAAATTCATGTTGGTGATGTGGGAGACGTGTTGCGTCAGGCAAGCAGTCAGTTTGATGCCATTTTACTTGATGTTGATAACGGGCCAGAAGGACATACCGCAGAAGATAATGGTTGGATCTACACACCTGCAGGACTTAAAGCCGCGAAGAGTGCATTGCGTCCCGGCGGTATCGTTGCCTATTGGTCGGCAGGTATTGATAGTGCGTTTACCACGAGGCTCGTTAAAGCAGGGTTTAAAACTAAACCCGTCACAGTACGAGCCCATACGAACGGTAAAGGCGCACGACATGTTATTTGGTTAGCTTGGTAGCGCTATTAGCTTGCTTTACTCAATAAGTTTACGTGCTAAAGTTAAATAACATAATGATGAAGAGTGCTAATTAAGTAATATGATAGCAATGAAGCCTCAGAAAGGATTCACGTTAATCGAGCTAGTGATTGTAATCATTATCTTGGGAATTCTTGCGGTGATTGCCGCGCCTAAGTTTATCAATGTCTCTAAAGAAGCTCGCATTGCAACACTTAATGGATTAGCAGGGACTTTTCGCTCTAGCGTGCAACTTATTCATGCGAAAGCGCAGATTAGAAATCTCGTTAATTTGTCGGGTTATCAAGATTTAGATTATAACGGCTCGCCTATTACCATTCGTTATGGTTATTTTGCCTATCATCCCAGTTTTTCGCGGGCAGCAGCTGATGTAGCACTCATTTTAGATGTCGACTTGGAAAACGATTGGGACTCAACATTTGAACCAGGAGGAACGGTGGGAGCGCACCGCTCACGAATTTCTCCCAAAGGATTGAATGATGTGACCAACATTGGTGTTATCACCCAAATAGGTCGTTGTTACGTTGAGTATGTATTGCCAACGGCTGTCGGCGCATCACCTACTTTTAATGTCAATGAAGATTGTTAATGGAACTTGGCCACTATTGATGTTGTCTATAACGACGTAATTATCTGATTAAGGACAAAAAGATGAACAACAAGACACCTATTAAAAAAACTTTCACACCTGTTGAAGAACTGATAGAAATGCAAACCGAAGTGGCATTAGTTGACTCAATGCTTCAATCGAAAACGCTGACGATTATGGTTATTTTAGGCACGACTTCATTCGCTGTTTTTATGTATTTTCTGTTTAACGTTGCTAGTTGAAATAGAAAATTGTGGCATTGTTTACAAATACTTAAAATATCTCAGGATAAATGATTCATTTTTAGGCAGCGTACTATAAATCTGTTATACTGCCGCCAATTTTTTAATAATGACGAAAATGAATGTCTAAAAACTTCTCAGCGGATCAAGATCCTCATTTTGAGCGCGAACAGCAAAAATACGAAAACCCTATCGCAAGCCGCGAATTAATCCTCGAACTGCTTAAAAATTCTGATGCACCACTAAAGCGTGAACAGATCGCACAAGCCTTTGATATTACGGAAGAAGAACC
Source organism: uncultured Gammaproteobacteria bacterium (assembly GCA_913060565.1). GTDB lineage: Bacteria > Pseudomonadota > Gammaproteobacteria > Enterobacterales > Psychrobiaceae > Psychrobium. The sequence goes on from CAJXRU010000001.1 coordinate 70,854, forward strand.
TTTAGAAGGTTTACGTCGCCGTTTGCGCGCGATGGAGCGTGATGGTCAGGCCGTTTATATCCGTAACGGTAGTTATGGCTTACCGGAACGCATGGACCTAATGCGCGGTAAAATTCTTGGTCACCGTGATGGTTTTGGCTTCTTCCGTCCTGATGAAGGCGGTAAAGATTTATTTGTTGACCAAAAACAAATGCACACTGTATTCCATGGTGACACAGTGTTAGCACAGCATAGTACGTTTGGTCGTGGTAAACGTGATGCACGTATTGTTCGTGTGGTTGAGTTTGGTAAAACTGAATATGTTGGTCGTTTCTTTGTTGATGGCGATATTTCATTTGTGGTGCCTGATGAAGCGCGGATTGCTCAAGATATTATCATTCCAAATGATCAAGTAAATGGCGCTCGTAATGGCCAAGTTGTTGTTGTTTCTATTACAAAGCGTCCATCGCGTCATCAAAGCCCATTGGGTGTTGTATCGCAGATTATGGGTGATGAAATGGATCCTGGCATGGAAATCGAGATGGCATTGCGCAATCACGATTTACCACACGAGTTCTCACAAGCAGTGCTTGATGAAATTAGTGGCTTGTCTGAAGAAGTGCCTGAAGAAGCGAAAGAAGGCCGTGAAGATTTACGCCATTTACCATTAGTAACTATTGATGGTGAAGACGCACGTGATTTTGATGATGCCGTTTATTGTGAAAGTAAGAAAAGCGGTGGCTGGCGTTTATGGGTCGCAATTGCTGATGTAAGCAGTTACGTTGCTAAAGGCAGCGCACTTGACGAAGAAGCGATAGCTCGTGGTAATTCTGTTTACTTTCCTGGCAACGTTATTCCAATGTTACCTGAGATTTTATCAAACGGTTTGTGTTCGTTAAATCCACACGTTGATCGTTTATGTATGGTTTGTGAAATGACCATCAGTGATGCGGGTAACTTGTCTGGTGCTAAGTTTTATCCAGCCGTAATGAATTCACACGCCCGTTTCACGTATACAAAAGTTGCAGCTATTTTAGATGGTGATAAAGCATTACGTGAAGAATATAGCGAGCGTGTTCCTGAACTAGAAGAACTTCATAAGTTATATACCGCTCTAAATAGCAGACGTTTAGAACGTGGTGCGATTGCTTTTGAAAGCAGTGAAACTCAGTTTGTTTTCAATGAGCAGCGCAAGATTGAAAATATCGTGCCGCTGGTTCGAAATGATGCACACAAGATGATTGAAGAGTGCATGATTTTAGCCAATGTTGCATCGGCTAAATTTGTTGAAAAGCACGAAGGTAACGCTCTATTTAGGGTGCATGATTTACCGGGTGATGAGAAGTTAATGAACTTCCGCGCATTTTTAGGTGAATTAGGCTTAGAACTGACTGGTGGCGATAAACCTCAGCCAAAGCACTATGCACAACTGCTTGAGATTGTTAAAACTCGCGATGACAGTGAACTGATTCAAATTATGCTGCTGCGTTCAATGAAACAAGCGGTTTATGCGCCAGAAAATGAAGGTCACTTTGGTTTAGCGCTGAGTAACTATAGTCATTTCACATCGCCAATTCGCCGTTATCCTGATTTGATTTTACATCGCACTATCAAGTCGCTATTGGTTAAGCAAAAGAAACTAGCTAAAGCACAAGGCAAGAAAATTGGCGCCCATGTTTATGAAGCGTCTGACATGTCAGAGTTAGGTGTTCATTGTTCGATGACTGAACGCCGCGCCGATGATGCTACCCGTGATGTAAGCGACTGGCTCAAGTGTGAATACATGCTTGAACACGTTGGCGACAGCTTCGCAGGAACTATCGCTACTGTCACTAGTTTTGGTTGTTTTGTTCGCTTAGACGATATCAATATTGAAGGTTTGCTGCACATTAGCGCATTGCCAGAAGACTATTATCATTTTGATCAGGTGAACGCACGATTGGTTGCCGAGCATTCAAATGTGACTTATCACATGGGTGATCGTATTGAGGTTAAAGTTGCCTCAGTAAATCTTGATGAAAAGAAAATCGATTTAACACTTAACTCTTTTGAGCCTAAGAAACGTCGTAGTTCTCGCCGCAGTGGTGATGAAAAGTCATCAAAGCCGAATAAGCGTAGTTCAGGTAAAAAAGATACTAGAAAAGACGATAATAAATCAGGTACTAAAGGCGCCAAGAAAAGTGGTGCTTCAAAACCGCGTGCTGGTAAAAACAGCCGTAGTAAAAAGCCATCAGCCAAACCAAGCAGCAAGAGTAATGAGAAGTAATGAGTAAACACGATTTATTATTCGGTATTCACAGTATTGAAGCCGTATTAAACAACGAACCTGAGCGAATTTTAGAAATTTTTGCACTAAAAGGTCGTGATGACGAACGCATGAATAAGGTGATTAGCTTAGCGCGTCGCCACGGCGTGAGTGTGTCATTTGTTGGCAAAAACAAATTAGAAGATCGTGCTGGTGAAGAATCTCATCAAGGTATTATTGCCAATGTTCGCGCAGCACGAGTGAAAACAGAAGCAGATCTTGACGAAATTTTAAATGGTACAGAGCAACCATTTTTGCTGATTCTCGATGGTGTGACTGATCCGCATAATCTAGGGGCTTGTATCCGTAGTGCTGATGCTGCTGGTGTTCACGCGGTTATCGTTCCTAAAGATAACGCAGCTTCATTAACACCCGTTGTTCGTAAAGTTGCTTGTGGCGCTGCTGAAACAATGCCATTGATTCAAGTGACTAACTTGGCACGCACGATGCGTGAAATTCAAGAACGTGGTATTTGGATTTATGGCACCGCCGGCGAAGCGACTCAGGCGTTATATGAAACTAACCTAACGGGTCCTATTGCTATTGTAATGGGCGCTGAAGGCAGTGGCATGCGCCGTTTGACGCGTGAGCATTGTGACCATTTAGTCTCTCTACCAATGGCTGGTAGCGTTTCAAGTTTGAACGTGTCTGTAACGACAGGTATTTGTTTATTTGAAGTCGTGCGCCAGCGCGGCTTGTAACTGATTGAAAGAGCCTAACCTTCAAACGTTGAAGTTAGGCTCTTTATTATCTCTTCTATCTTTTCCTTGTTTACTTCTTAGCGATCTCCTAAACACTAATCGTCAAATTTGTTATAAAAATAGCAGTTATTGGCATTAAATAATGCTTTGTATTTTTAGCTATCAGTATATTTTAATTAAAGTTTATTCACTTTTAATATGTTTAAATTTTGTGTTAGGTTGGTAGTCGTTGGTGAGCAAATTGTTTTGGGGATATACAGTGAGTCGGATTGTTTTTCTTGTCGTTATGATGAGTATGGTATTTTGCGCGCAAGCTGTACACGCTAAGTCTACTTCAAATCAGCAACCTATCCGTATCGCACTCGGTTACGCCCCAAGTATTACAACGACCTTAGATGATGTTTTTCCTCGCTTCTTTCAGCGAATGGCTGATGTAAGTAATAAAAGAGCAAAGATACAAATTATGCCGCTGAAACGGGCTTTTATGTTGCTCGATAAGCAGCAAGTTGATCTACTAGGGCCGTATATTCATAATCCCCAAATTAAGGATTTAGCGCTACCGTTTGATATATCATCGTCATCATTTTGGAACATTAACTTCGTGCTCTATGTTCACAAAGACAAAGTGATAGACATGAACGATTTATCGGCACTTAAGCTGCAAACCGATCGCGGCTGGACAGATATCATAGGATTTGATGTCGGCAGTGTGGTTACGTTGGAGTCGGGGATTAGAAAGGTTAATGCTAATCGTTTAGATGGTGTGATTTATGCTGGAGTGGTCGCTGACCCGCTTATAAAACGATTGAAGCTTAAGAACATTCGCCGAATATTTTTTAGTGAATTTGAAGTCAAAGCTGCCATTGCGAAAAATAGTCGAGCCAGTGAGGTTGACGCCATGATAACTAAGGGCACGAGCGTCCTTAAAAGCTCGTCTGAATTTAAGGCGTTTATCAACAGTAATGCGATCTCCTTTGATAGTTGGCAGCCCTATGAGTTATTTGGTGACTAACGAGTAAGTCAGTGTTTTAGATCAAGTTGCTAGTAGCAGCTTAGCCATAGACTTATTGTTTATGAATAACCAAGACATATTCTATGTATCACATCGCATTATTACTTCATATCTTAGCGGCCACCGTTTGGACTGGCGGACATCTTGTTTTGGCAATAACTATTTTGCCCAAGGCGCTTAAATCGAAAGACATCGAGTTTATTAAGACGTTTGAACAATGTTATGAAAAAATTGGCATTCCAGCGTTACTTGTTCAAATTACGTCAGGTTTGTATTTGGCTTATCAATTGCTGCCAAATATTAATTTATGGTTTGATTGGAGTCATCCTGTTGCCAAGATCATAAGCTTGAAGTTGGGATTACTGTGTTTAACATTTCTATTGGCAGTAGATGCCCGTTTAAGAGTTATCCCTAAATTAAGTGGTGACACTATTCGAGATCTTGCCTTTCATATTGTTCCGGTCACTGTTATCTCGGTTCTATTCGTTTTTGTCGGTGTATCTTTAAAAGCTGGTTGGTTAATTTAACGTTTAGGCGGCGACTGAGTAATGTTTAAATGCAAGTGAGATCACACTGCTGCTTTTATTAAGGGCAAAAGCTGTTTAGTCGTTGCTCTGTTGGGGGAATTAATCTATAATTCGCGTCCAAATTCGGCTATCCATAATTCCTTGCCCTCATACTGGTCTTGCCGAGCCAAGTACGGGCTAATAAACCGTAAGGAAATATAAATGCGTCATTACGAAATCGTATTTATGGTTCACCCTGATCAGAGTGAACAAGTACCTGCAATGATTGAGCGTTACACTGCGTCTATCAAAGATTCTGGTGGTGAAATTCATCGTCTAGAAGATTGGGGCCGTCGTCAATTAGCATACCCAATCGACAAACTACACAAAGCACACTACGTTCTTATGAATGTTGAAGCTGGTCAAGAAGTAATGGATGAGCTAGAAAGCACTTTCCGTTACAACGATGCTGTGATCCGTAGCCTAGTACTTCGTACTAAAGGCGCTATCACTGAAGCTTCTGACATTGCTAAAGCAAAAGAAGAACGTCGTGAGACTAAACGTCGTGAAGCTCCGGCTAGCGATGAAGCAAATGCTGAGCAACCTGCTGCTGAGTAATTTGACTCTTGTTGGCTGAAAACTCAAGCGTGTTGACCGGTACTTTATGTACCAGCCCACGTAAAAAGGTCAGCCCCGCTGGAATTCCTCACACTTATATTGTGATGGATCATCGGTCGCAACAAGTTGAAGCTGGTTTCCCTCGGGAAATTTATTGCCGAATGACTGTTGTGATTAGCGGAAAAGAAAATCAAATTACCAACAATAAGTTGGTCAAGGGCAGTAATATCAAGGCAAGTGGTTATCTTGTCTGGCATCAAGGCCGAAATGGTTCGCCAAAAATTGTATTACATGCTCATTCGATTGAATTGATGAATTAGGAGAAATCTCCATGGCACGTTTTTTTAGACGTCGTAAGTTTTGTCGTTTCACCGCAGACGGTGTTGCACAAATTGACTACAAAGATATCGCTACTTTGAAAAACTATATCACTGAAAGTGGTAAAATCGTACCTAGCCGTATTACTGGTACTCGCGCTAAATATCAGCGTCAGCTTGCTGTTGCAATCAAGCGCGCTCGTTACCTAGCTTTACTTCCATACACAGACTTACATCAGTAAGCCGGTTATTGAAATTTTAGGAGAAAGGTAATGCAAGTTATTCTACTTGATAAAATTGCTAAGCTAGGTGAGTTAGGCGATAAAGTATCAGTTAAATCTGGTTTCGCACGTAACTTCCTACTTCCGCAAAAGAAAGCGGTATTTGCTAGCAAAGAAAATGTAGCAAAATTTGAAGAGCGTCGCGCTGAATTAGAAGCTGGTCTAGCTGCTAAATTAGCAACTGCTCAAGCTCGTGGCGAAGCTGTTAGCGCGTTAAACAACGTTGTTATCACTTCTTCAGCTGGCGAAGAAGGTAAACTATTTGGCTCTATCGGTACTCGCGATATTGCTGATGCAGTTACTGCTGCTGGTGCAGAGATTGTTAAAAGTGAAGTTCGTCTTCCAGAAGGCGCTTTACGCCACACTGGTGAGTTCGAAATCGCTATTCACCTTCATACAGAAGTTGATGTTACTGTTACTATCGAAATCGTTGCTGAGTAATCAGTAACCTTTCATAGGTAACAATAAAAAACCGTGTGATAGTAATATCACACGGTTTTTTTTGCCTTAAATTTCAGAACCATGTTAAAGAAGTACCATTTCTTCTTTGACTTACTTTCTGCAACAGTGATGTTCACGTTTTAAGGTAATGGCCACTTAATTCCCATATTCAGTGAGTTATTGGCGTTTTTTGAACGAATATCAAACAATTTACATTTATTTTACATCTTTTGTATGGTGCTAATTGCAGAGGCTAGGTAAAAAGTCTAGATTAGTGATATGGACTATGAAGAAGGGGATTATTTTGCGATTGATAGTATCAATTTTAATGACGTTAGTGTGCGTAAATGTATCAGCGCGTGAAATTAATCATCGTACAGTGAATATTGTATTTGCTAGTGAAATGCCTGAAATTCATGGTAATAAAGGGCGCTATGCAAAATTGGCAACAGTACTTAAAAAGCAACGCCAAGCTGATCGTAATACCTTTTTTTTCTTCGGTGGTGGCAGCTTAGGACCGAGTATTCTTTCGTCCTTTGATAAAGGTTCCCACATTATAGACTTGCTAAACACGCTTGAGCCCGATGCGATGGGTGTTAGTAAGCGCGAGTTTAGTTTTTATTCGAAAAACCTTTCCTTAAGAGCGTATGACGCAACATTCCCCATAGTTGCAACTAATGTTATCGATGCAAATACCGGCAAGGATCTTGACGGTATTATAAACAGTACGATTACCGAACAACATGGTGTTACTATTGGATTTATCTCAATAATTGATAGTGCTGACTTAGAAGATTATACCTTTAGTCAAATATCATTAATTGATCCACAACGCGCGATTAAACAAGCAGTTAAAGAACTTCGTGAAGCGGGAGCGCAATTATTAGTATTGCATTATACGGGTTACTACCCTTTTATTAATCAGCTGCTTAATGATGATGTAATTGATGTTAGTTTACATAAAGATGAGAGCTATCAAGATGTTGATTATTCTTCTCGCGAATACAGTGAACGTGATGTTTTTATTAAATCACCCTCTGGCGTTGCAGTCATATCACTTACAATAAGCAACAAATCACCTTCTCATTTGAGTAATTTTTCATACGTTATTAAAGATTTAGATAAGTATGAGCAAGATAAAGGCGTTGCCAAACAAGTCGCTGATCATGTCGACCGACTTAAGTCAATTTTAGCGGTAGAAATTGGAAAGTTTACTGTGCCTGTAACGACTAAAAGAACAATCGTACGCAGCTCTGAAAATGCTTTTGGTAATTATGTTGCTGACAGTGTGAGAGAGTTTGCTGATGCTCAAATTTCGATTATCAATAGTGGTTCCATTCGCGGTGACCTCAATTATGACGCTGGAAGCGTTATAACGCGTGAAACCATCGCCAATGAATTACCCTATCGTGGCATGATTGCTTTAGTTGAAATTAGCGGTGCAACATTATTTGAAGCGATGGAAAATGCAGTAAGTGCTCTTGATGTTTATAAGGGGCGCTTCGCTCAAATATCGGGTATGAGTATAGTTTTTGATAGTCGTGAACCTGTTGGTCAGCGTATTAAATCGATTAAGATTAATGGCCAGGATATTAAATTGACTCAGATGTATCGACTTGCAACGACGGATTATCTAGTTTCTGGTGGTGATGGTTATACCATGTTTAAGGATTTGAAAAAGCTCGGTGCAAAGCATCTAGCGATTCGGTTGGTGTCAGATATTGTTACCGATAATATAGCCCGCGACAAAATGTTGTTTCCACGTGTTGATGGGCGTTTAGTTGATATAAAAGCAAAAATTAATGAAAGATAATAAACCAGCGCTTACTAAGGCAAGCGATAGTAAACAAAAATATCGGTCTGTTCATTCATCGCTCAATACAGTATTTACGCTGTCTTTTTCGATTGTCTTGGTGTTAAGTGCCATTGTGGCGTTGATTGCGTATGACCGATTAGCAGCCTTTGAAGAGTTGTTAGACGACACAACGGCAACCTCATTTCCGAAGGTGATGAGCTACGCAAAGATGTACAGTCAAGTGAATGAATTAACTTACGCCACAGATAGCCTTACAATCGCTAATACACAGGGGCAACGACGAATTGCTTTTGATGATTTAAAAGCGAAAATTTCTGCAATCAGACCGCTAGTTACTGAGTTTGATAATGCCCAGCGTTCATTAATTCAATTAGACGTTATTGCTCAAGAAATTGAAGCGTTGAATGCGCTAATAGATGAGCAGCTTAGTATTGGTGATTTGTTGAACAAACGGCGACAGGCTGTTTACCGCATTCATGATATTGCGATTCATGATGAGGAGTTAGCTCATAGTGATTTTGCACATACGGTCAGCAGGCTAGTGATAATGGCCGAAGAAGGATTATCGTTTAAGCGCCTTAATCGTATAAAAAATACGTCAAGAATAATCACTAAATTCTATAATCATTCCATCGAAACATTAAATTTTGAAGATTCTCAAAAGTTATTGTTAAGCGATCTCTATGAAGGCTTAGTGGGAGACGATGGTGCAATGGCAATGAAGATTCAATCGCTACGTATTCTCGGTAGAACGCGTGGGCGTGCTGATTTTGTACGAAACCTAGTGATTGATTATGCCCGATTTGCTGAGTATGAATCGTTTAAATACAAGGGAACAGTACTTGAAGATATTAAAGACTTTTCGGAGACTGTTGATGCGCAAACTAAAACCTTAGGTAGTGCCGTTATTTTTACCTTTGGCGTCATTATCATTATTGTGTTTTACATTCAGCGTCGCGTGATCAGACGCTTAGTGTTGCTCAATAAAAAAGTGGTATCACGTTTAGCTGGCGATGCTATTGATTTAAAAGTTGGTGGTAAAGATGAAATTACTGCAATAGCAAAATCGTTTGAAGAATTTGCTCAAACTATTGAACGCCAAAAACAAGAGCTGTTAAAATCTTCCCTTACCGATGGTCTCACTAATATTGCTAATCGACGTGGGTTAGATAAAGCATTTAAAAACTTATTGTTATCTGCGCAAAGACAACAATGGCCAATATCGATATTAATGATGGATATTGATAATTTTAAAACCTATAACGATCATTATGGTCACGTTGCTGGTGACGAATGTTTGCAAAAAATAGCTAGTGCGCTGACATCAGTGATGCGGCGCCCAGAAGATTTTGTAGCGCGTTACGGCGGTGAAGAGTTTGTTTGTTTATTACCGAATACGCCACTTAAAGGAGCTCAGATTGTCGCAGATAGTATTATAGAGCAGCTTGAACTTGATAGTATTCCTCATGAACGCAGTGATGTGGCTAAACATGTTACACTAAGCATTGGTATTGCGGTGTACACCTCAGAGAAAGAAGAGACAAGTGATAGCTTATTAAAGCTCGCTGATACAGCATTGTATCGCGCTAAAAAACACGGCAAGAACCGTTACTCTAATTAGATGGTAGTTACTTCACGTTAATTTCGTCCTGGGCTAAAGTGATATTGTCTCCAATTGTCATCGTTCGTGCCTTATATATAATATTGATAAATATAAGAAATATGTTTGATGTCAGCGTTTCCCAATGACTGAATAGTTTACCTGTGAAAAACTAATAGTATTAACCATGTCAGATACTGATAAAATATACTTGAAATTTACTATAAAGATTATAAAATGACGCTTCGTCAAACTTTGACGAAGCGTCAAAGACTAAGGGCGGCTTTAGCCGTTGTTTCAATGATGCAAAAATGTGATAGCAATGATAACCCTAAATGTTTTATTCGTAAGGCGTTAACTAAACGCGAACAAAACGTTATAAACCGAGAGTTAGAGCTACTTGACGTGGCTGAAAAGATCATGGCTCATGAAGGGTTTTCAGGATTGACAATGGACAAACTAGTGGCTGCTTGTGATTATTCAAAAGGCACGGTTTATAACCATTTCGCCAATAAAGAAGATTTATTTTGCGCGCTGTCCATTAAAGGAATGAAGTTTATTATTTCTTTGGTGAAAAGAGCGTTAAAGATGCAAGGTAACTCTCGCGAAAAGTGTTTGGCCATCGTTTATGCTCAGCAATTACATAGCCAAATGCATGCAACCGCGTCATTTTGTGTTTTGATGGTAAAAACACCCGCGGTACTAGAAAGAGCTAGTGTAGGACGCATCGCTATTCAACGAGAGCTGGAGATGGAAATCACGCTATTGGTTGATGAGCTTATTGGACAAGCTGCAGATTGTGGTGATTTGACGCTTAATAGGCGAGAAGAGATCAATGGTATTTGCTTTGCATTGTGGTCGATGTCATTTGGTTCTAGTGCTATTTTAGCCAGTGCTCAAGATGCAGAGGCCGTTGCTAGACTCGATATGTTTAATGCATTATTGTTTAATGTAAATGTGTTACTTGATGGTTTTAAATGGTTACCAATGAGTAATGAGTTGGACTATCAAGCTACTTGGTTACGCATTGGAAAAGAAGTTTTTGCCGCAGAGGTTGCAGCGTTAAGTTAACGCTGCTTTTTATTTATACTTAAGTGACGATTCGTCAATTTAGGAATGGAAATCATGAAACGTTTATGGCTTGAAGTCGTAATTAAAAAACCGTGGTTAATGCTGTTGTTTGGCATTGTTTTTTTTGTAGTGGCCGGAATGGGCGGTCAAAATCTGTATTTTCGAGGCGACTATAAAGTCTTCTTTGGGAGTGAAAATCCTCAATTAATTGCATTTGAAAAGATGCAGGGTATTTTTAATAAAAATGAAAATGCCAATATTATTATTGCACCGAAATCTGGTGACGTTTTTAATAAAAATACACTTCAACTCATAAAAGAGTTAACCGATGAGTCTTGGCAAACTCCTCGCTCGACACGTGTTGATTCACTATCTAACTACCAACATACCTGGGCAGAAGACGATGATCTGATCGTTGAAGATCTCGTTATGGACATCGAATCAATGACCCCGGAGGCGATAGCTAGAGCCAAGAGTATTGCTACGTCAGAGCCCAACTTAGTGAAACGTATTGTTTCTGAAAATGGCGAAGTTGCTGTTATTAGCGTTACGGTACAATTACCTGATGGTGATAACCCTGAAACAGCAGGGGAAGCCGCGTTAGCGGTGATGGAAATTGCTAAGTCTATTACTGATTTAACAGACAGCTTCAAAGAGAAATACCCTGATCATGAGTTTTATCATACTGGTATTGTCTTCATGAATGACTCCTTTGCGACAGAAGCGCAAAAAGATGCGAGCACGTTAGTGCCTCTGATGTTCTTGATGGTGATTATTATTCTATGGGTTTTACTGCGCTCTTTTACGGGAACCTTCGCCACGCTGATTATTATTATCGTTTCTATTGCTGCGACCATGGGTATTTCAGGATGGATGGGATATTTCTTAAGTACGGCAACAGTGAATGTACCAACCATGGTTATGACGCTCGCCGTTGCCGATTGTGTGCATGTCATTTCATCAATGCTATATGCAATGAGGCAGGGACAAACGAAAGAGCAGGCGCTTGAGTACAGCATGAATCTTAATCTCATGCCTATTTTTATTACCTCAGCGACAACTGCAATTGGTTTCTTGACGTTAAATTTCTCTGATGTTCCTGTATTGGCAGATTTAGGTAATTTAACAGCCTTAGGAGTCATGATTGCTTTTGGATTGTCCGTGACTTTATTACCAGCTATTTTGAAAATATTACCAATGCGCGCAGTTAAAGTAACCACTGGGAAAAGTCATTGGATAGAGCGCTTGGGCGACAAAGTGATTGATAATCATCGTAAATTATTACCGATTTCTTTAATTGTTATGGTGATTGCGATAACAGCAACGTTTAATAATAATGTGAATGACATTGCGACTGATTACTTTGATGAAAGTACTGCGTTTAGACAGTCAACGGATTTTCAGCAAGAAAATATAAGTGGCATGTCGACCATTGATTTTGCGCTTTATAGTGACGAAGCATCAGGGCTTAATAAGCCACAGATGTTAAAAACAGTCGATGCTTTTAGCAACTGGCTACGTGCGCAACCGGAAGTCGATCACGTATTAACTATTAGTGATACCTTCAAGCGTTTAAATAAGAACATGCACGGTGATGACCAATCATATTACCGTTTACCACAGGATAGAGAGCTATCAGCACAGTACTTGCTGTTATATGAGATGTCGCTGCCGTACGGTCTTGATCTCAATAATCAAATCAATATCGATAAGTCAGCAACCCGTATCACGGCTATTTTGCAAAACCTTGGTAGTGTTGAATTCACTGAGTTTGAACAACGCACTCAGCAATGGATGGCTAAAAATGCTCCAAACCTGCGTATGGCAGCTGCGAGTCCTAACCTAATGTTTGCTCATATTGGCCAACAAAATATGAGTAGCATGCTGATGGGAACCTTGCTTGCACTGGTGTTGATTTCAGGACTCTTAGTGTTTGCATTACGTTCTTGGCGTTTAGGGGCCATTAGCTTGATTCCAAATTTGGTACCAGCTTGTATTGGTTTTGGTATATGGGGAATGTATTCAGGCGAAATTAACATGGGACTGTCCGTCGTATTAAGTATGACATTGGGTATTATTGTTGACGATACCGTACATTTTTTAAGTAAATATCAACATGCTAGAAATGAAGGAAAATCAACACAAGATAGCATTCGTTATTCATTTGCTAGTGTTGGTCAAGCATTGTGGATCACCACACTTGTACTAGCGATTGGCTTCTCAATTTTAGCCTTGTCGTCATTTAGACTAAACGCCGATATGGGACTGTTAACTGCAATAATTATTGTGGCAGCGCTGGTAGTCGATTTCTTATTCTTACCAGCTTATTTACTATGGTTAGATAAAACGTCAAATTCAAAAAAATCACAAGGAGCAAGCGATGAACAAGCTGCATAAATTATTTACTGTTTCAGTATTAGGGTTGAGTCTAGTTGCTGGTTCAGCTGTTGCACAGACCGCACAAGAAAAAGGATTAGCAATTGCTAAAGAACGCAAAGCTCGTGATATAGGTTGGGGAGATTCAACCGCTAAAGCACAAATGATTTTACGCAATGCCAAAGGGCAAGAAACCGTGCGTAGAATGAAAATTAAGTCACTTGAAGTGGCTGATGATGGCGACAAAGCGCTGACTATTTTTCAACAGCCTCGTGACGTAAAAGGTACGGCGTTTTTGAGCTTTTCTCACGCTATTAAGTCTGATGAGCAATGGATGTACTTACCAGCGCTTAAACGTGTTAAACGCATCGCTTCACGTAACAAATCTGGACCATTTATGGGCAGTGAGTTTGCGTTTGAAGATTTGAGCTCGTTTGAAATTGAAAAATATACCTATAAGTTTTTGCGCGACGAAACTATCAACGGCGAATTATCATATGTGGTTGAGTTAGATCCTGTAGATAAGAACTCTGGCTATACCCGCCAAATCATTTGGATGGATCACTCACATTACCGTGCGCATAAGATTGAGTTCTATGATCGTAAAAATAGTTTGCTTAAAACGTTAACCTTTTCTGATTACAAATTGTATTTAGACAAATACTGGCGTTCACACAAACAAAACATGACAAATAATCAGACGAAGAAGAGCACTGATTATTTGATTGAAGAGCTGGCATTTAATACGGGTCTTAAAACGAAAGACTTTAACAAGGCGACGCTAAAGAGAGCTAAATAATGAAACGATTAAGCACACTGGCTATCGCATTAAGTGGCTTAATCGCAACCAGTAGCTTTGCTGAGACGCAAGTGTCGGTAAAAGCTGCTGCTGATTATCGCTTATATACGCAAGATGCTTTATATCCAAAGCAAGTTGATAAACAGTTTTCAATGTTTATTGAGCCTGAAATTTATCACAGTTGGAATGATGATTTGGATAGCGTTACGTTTAAACCGTTTTACCGTTGGGATAACGAAGACGATGAACGCAGCCATGGTGATATTCGCGAACTGATGTGGCTTCACGTTGGTGAAGACTGGGAGCTGCGCACGGGTATTGGTAGCGTATTTTGGGGACAAACTGAGTCGGCGCATTTAGTCGATGTGATCAATCAAACCGATGCGGTGGAAGCGGCTGACGGCGAAGATAAGTTGGGTCAACCAATGATTAATTTAACCTTGGTTCGTGACTGGGGTAATTTAGATCTGTTTGTATTGCCAGGCTTTCGTGAGCGCACTTTTGCTGGTGACAAAGGGCGCTTACGCGCTCCCTTTGTCGTTGATACTGACAACACGATGTATCAATCGTCTGACGAAGAACACCATGTCGACTTTGCAGCGCGTTGGAGCCATAGCATTGATATCTGGGAGTTGGGTCTGTCGTATTTTGATGGTACTTCGCGCGATGCCGATATGCTGTTGTATCTCGACAATGACGTAGGAACATTAAGACCTTTCTATCGTCAAATGAATCAAGTGGGGCTTGATGTATTGGCTGTTTTTGACTCTTGGATAATTAAATTTGAGGGTATTTCACGTCACTTTGATCACGCGCCACTCAATGAAGCTAACGATTATTTCGCAATGACCACTGGCTTTGAATACACGTCAGTAGGCGTGTTTGATTCAGTTTGGGATATTGGCTGGTTAATGGAATATCAATTTGATGATCGTAAGGATAGCTCGCAAGCGCTAGGACAAAACGATTTAATGTTGGGGTCACGCTTGGTATTAAACGATATTGATGGCACTGAAATTCTCTTTGGTATGGTGCAAGATTTGGATCATTCGAGCACGCGTAGCGCATTTGTTGAAGCTTCCAGTCGTATTGATGATAACTGGAAGTGGCGTGTCGATGCGCGTATTTTCAGTACCAATGAATCGAGTAACGTACTCTATCACTTACGCAATGATGATAATGTTGAACTGAGTTTAGAATATTATTTCTAATTTAATCGATCGTTGAGGTTTATTCTCATTCTAATTTAAGTCGTAATTCGGTAGTTAATCATCTGTTTGAATGCGTCAATTATCTTGGTAATTGGCGTAGCTAAGTATTTAAAGTCTTTCAAGTAGTCAGTATTAACTCTCATTCCTGCATTAGCTTCAAATACTAAAAGTTCCCCGTCAGTTGTGAACGAAAAATCAATACCAAAATAATCAAGTGACAGTTTTTTATGGATTTGTTTAATGATTGCTTGATGTCCAGGTGATAGAACAGTTGATAAGTCGTCAACGAAAGCCTGTTCTTCTTGACGTAATCGTTGGTTGTTTTGCATCAGTGTCATACGTGAAGAGCTATGAACATTCCAATGATTATGAGCGACACAATGTTCTGGATAAATCTCACCGTCAATAACAAACACACGATATTTCCGATACAAGCCGTCCTTTGATTTAAAATCAATAAATGGGCAAATATTGAGAATTTCACCGCGGCTTTGCTTTAAATAATGATCTAGCGATTCTCTGTCTTCTAATTTGACGAGTCCTATTCCGGTGCTGCTACCTAATGGTCTTGCCAATGCAGGAAACCCACTATTGTAATTAGCAAACTGAGCATTGCCATGAAATATATTCGTGTCGGCAATTTGTAAAGATAATGATGATAATTGCTGGTAAATATCGACACGCGACGTGTTCAAGACAGCCGCTGGAGGATTAATAATTTCATGATTAAAGCGTTCAAATTGAGTTAATAACGTAAGTGCATTAGCGCAAACTTCCATATCCGCAACGCAATTGATGATTAAGTCATAATGACTAAGCTGTTTCACTGACTCTCTAAAATTATCACTGTCACTGACAAATAAACGGCTAACGTTGACCTGTTGCATATCAATGAATTTATTCACATCAAAATGACCACCGTAAATACTAAATGCTATTTCATTACCAATGTGTGGTACAAAATTGAGATTTTCTAGTGCATAAATCAGGAGCACTCTTGGTTTACTATTAGCTTCTTTGCTGGAATAAAGGGGATGATAAGGTTTACAGGTTAGCGCACGTTCCATTGCTTTTTGTGCCAGCTTTTTTTGCGACAATAATTGATGAGCAATGGCGTTATAAAATAACGTTTCAAACGAGGGTGTTGGATGAGGTGCTAAAACCTCCAAGCAGTCTTTTGCTTGTTTCTTCTTGAGATAAAACTTGGCCACAGCGAGCGCGCTAGGTAAGTGGCTCTTAGTCGCACTCATTAATTGTCGGCTAAGTATTTTGTATGCATTACTATGTTTATTGTGAGTCAACAGTCCTAACGCTTGTATCGTATTACTGATAAATGCGGAATTATCAGGTGCCATAGATAAACTCAATGACATATAACTAATGCCATCGGCAATATCATTGAGGATAATAGAAAGCATACCGTAAAAATGCAGTGCATTTAGCGCTGTCGGATTTTTCTCTAACTGCGCTTTAAAACCATTTCTTGCTGCTTCGTATTTTCCTTGCTGCATTAGCGCAATAGGATCAACTTCTTGGGTCATATTTATCAACTATTTTTGTGATTAAAATCACGTGATTTAAGTTATTGCAAACGTCGTGAAATATTTTCTATTTATTCACTTTCTATTGTCCTGTCGACGGGTAAATCTAGCCATTTTTCTTTGGTTGTTAAGCTTTAATAACGTCACTCTATCTATAAATATACTGTGTAATCAGGAGCGATGTCTTGAAAAAAAGTGTTTTTTTATTGCAAATACCGCAATTTATTCTTTCTTGCTTGGTAATATTTTCATTGCCAGCGAGTGCCAATCAATGGCAAGCATTGTATAAACGTCCCACAGAAATTCCTTTTCCGAGTAATAATTTGTACTCAGCAGAAAAGGCAGCATTAGGGAAAATGCTGTTTTTTGATCCGCGTTTATCGCAAAACTTTAATATGACTTGTGCCACTTGTCATAACCCAAGCTTTGGTTGGGAAGACGCTACGACACTGTCTGTCGGTGCCCAAAATACTGCACTAGAACGCCATTCTCCGACGGTTATTAATGCGGCATGGGGCAATCAATTTTTCTGGGATGGCCGTGCTCCAACGCTTGAAGAACAAGCACAAGGGCCAATAGAGTCAACGGTTGAGATGAATACACCAATGACTGTAGTTGTTGAGCGCCTTAGCGCTGTTCCTCAGTATCAAACGTGGTTTCAAAGAGCCTTTAATGGCGAGGGTGTCACTAGTGAAAATATCAAGAAAGCGATAGCTACCTTTGAACGCACTATTGTATCGGGCATTGCTCCTTTTGATCGCTGGATTGAAGGCGATGAAAATGCCATTTCTCATCAAGCCAAACGTGGATTTGAGCTATTTAATGGTAAAGCCTTGTGCATGACATGTCATACCGGATGGAATTTTACCGACAATAGGTTTCACGATATCGCCTTATCAGGTAATGATAAAGGGCTTGGCGGGCGCACTAATAATCCGCTAGAAAACTTTGCTTTTAAAACACCTGGTTTACGCAATATTGGTCAACGGGCACCTTATATGCACGACGGTCGGTTTAAAACATTAGAAGAAGTCATTGAGCATTATAGTTCTGATTTGGTTATGCGAGAGTCACGCTCGCCGCAACTGATAAGCATCCAATTAACCTCGCAAGATGTTGCCGATATTAAAGCATTTTTGTTGACGCTTACTGGCGATGACAAACCTGTGACTCTGCCAATTTTGCCATATTAGGACACCGCAATGACTATTCGAAACAAACTGCTATTAAGCTTTATCAGTATGATTCTGGTGTTTTCTGCACTCAGTGTCTACTTGGTTATCGCGTTAAAAGAACAAGGTAATGTGACTGTGTTTGCGTTTAAACAGCCATTAAATGCTGTCAGCAGTAGTCGTTCAGCAGGCGATATTTTTAATCAAGCAAATCAATTTGCTGCTGGTATTACTCAGATGATCCAGCCTCAATCAAGTGAAGCCGTTAAACGTGATTTTAAGAATATTATTACGCAATTTGAAAAACAGTTAACCATTGCAAAAGACAATAGTTTTTCAGCGTCAATGGCGCAGGAAATCCAGCAAATTGAAGCGCTGGAAAAACGTTGGTCTGATAACGTATTAAAACGTATATCAGGTACAAGTCAGGGGGCGCTTGTTTCTCAAATCGTGCTAGACCAACAGCAATCAGACATAGTATCGCGCCTCAATAAACTCGTGGAAACGACGATAAATGATGCGCAAATACGTGCTAATGAAGTGGAGTCGTCAGTTAGTGACAAACTAATGGTTAGTTTGGCGTTGCTCGGTGTTATTGCATTGGTGTCACTAATTGCGGCCATTGTTCTAGCTAGTAAATTAACCAAGCCTATCCATAAGCTCATCGATGCTGTCGTTGAATTATCTCGTGGCGATGGCGACTTAACTAAACGATTGGTGACTAAAGGTAATGATGAAGTCGCTCAACTGTCGGCTGAATTTAATGAGTTCATCGCTAAAGTGCATGTGACCGTTAGTGATATATCAGCATCGGTGTCGACAACGAAGGAGCGTTTGGCTGATTTTTCAGACGTTGCGGTAAATACTCAACGTGGAACCTCTCAGCAAAAAATTGAAATCGATAATATCAGTAGTGCGATGACGCAGGTTAACTCATCAATGAACACTGTCGAGCAAAGTGCAGGGCAAGTTAAAACTCAAGCCGATGGTATTCACGAAGAAACGCAAGTCAGTGTTCAGTTAGTAGAAGAGGCAGTAAACGAGATAGCAAATCTTTCAGCAGATATAGAAAAAACCAGCGATGTTATTTATTCGTTGAGTAACTCAAGTACGCAAATTGCTGATGTCCTCAATGTCATTGAAGCCATTGCCGATCAAACAAATCTTCTTGCTCTAAATGCGGCTATAGAAGCAGCACGTGCTGGTGAATCGGGCCGTGGCTTCTCAGTAGTTGCCGATGAAATTCGCACTTTAGCCATGAAAACACAAGAGTCGACGACTAATATTCACGACACAATTAGTACCATTTTACAGCAGGCACAAGATGCCAAAACCATGATGGAATCGGGAACCGAGCGCGCACATATTTGTGTTGATAAAAACTCTGAAGTCGCAACGGCGCTTAATCAAGTCTTAGAGCGTGTGGTGGGGATCAAAGAGCGTAGTGAATTCGTTAGTGTGCAAACTCAGGAGCAAAAAACGGCTACGACTCATGTCAATGGTTACCTAGAACAAATCATTGATATTGCAGAACAAACGGCAAAGGGCAGTATGACGTTGGATGCTAACAGCACTCAGATCATTGCTTCAATGAATGAAGTAAATCGCAATGTCGCGCAGTTTAAACTCTAGCATTGTCGAGCAGCAGTAATGTGAGCTAAGATACTTTCAAATTAAAATTGATGAAAGTACTCTTCGCTCATGAATAATGTGAATATTGATGGCAAACCCATCACACCTAGTAAAGTTATTTGTATCGGTCGTAATTACGTCGATCATATCCAAGAACTCGGTAATGAAATGCCCGATGAAATGGTGGTGTTTTTAAAACCCAATAGCGCTATCTGCGATGAATTAATCAGTTTTCATCAAGAGCCTCTGCATTATGAAGGCGAGATTTGCTTAATGGTCATTGGCGGCGAATTTCGCGCCGTAGGGTTTGGTCTCGATCTCACCAAGCGTCAACTGCAAGGTAAACTGAAAAGCAAGGGCCTGCCGTGGGAGCGCGCCAAGGCATTCGATGATTCAGCAGTGATGGGAGACTTTGTCTCTATTGATAATAGCGATAATATCGATGACAGTCTGAGCTTAACACTCACCATCGACGGTGAGGTTATTCAACAAGGCGGCGTTGAGCTGATGATGTACAAACCGCAACAAATTCTCGAATCGTTAAAAGAGCACTTTACCCTAGAAGATGGTGATATAGTGATGACAGGAACACCTAAAGGGGTTGGCGTTATTGAAGCTGGCGCTCAATTTCACGGTGTTATTTCATCGGCTCAGCAAACATTGTCAGAGAGCCGATGGCGAGCACAAAGTTAGCCTAGCTTTAAACTTTCTTGATAGGCTGATCGCTGTTGTATCTTCGACAAATACTTAACGACATTAGGGTAGGGAGCAAGTAACGCTTGTTTATCTGCCGACTCTAATAAAAACGTCATCATGATGTCTGCAGCACTAAAGCTGTTTCCCGCAAAAAATGGGTAAGCTGTCAGTTGAGCGTCAATGAAACTTAAATCTAATGCGAGCTCTTTGGCAATGTAACCATCAATGGCTTGATCGCCACTGCGCTTTTCAAAGCCAAGCAACAGTGATGTTATGACAGGTAAGCTCAAAGAACCTTCGGCAAAATGCAGCCACTGCAGGTAATCATAGTAATTGGCATCACTTTTTGTCGGACGAAGAGAATGAGAATCTTGTTGATCTAATAAGTACTCAATCATGGCTCCTGATTCTACCAGTGTTATATCTCCGTTGATAAGAACAGGCGCTTTGGCTAGCGGATGAACGTCTTTTAGGCTTTGAGGCGCTAATTGAGACACTGGATCCCGTTGATGCTGGACAACGTCATAGGGGAGTTTAAGCTCTTCAAGTAACCAAATAATACGTTGTGAACGAGAGTTATTTAAGTGATGTACTGTAATCATAACATGCTCCTATAGGTTGTCTGGACCAACTCGAACAACGAGTTTTCCAAAATTTTTGCCTTCAAGTAAACCGATAAAAGATTCGGCGGCGTTTTCAAGGCCGCTTACCATATCTTCTTTATAATGGATCTTGTTCTGCGCTAACCATTGAGTCATTGCTGCTGCAAATTCGCCATATCGATGCCCATAATCATCAAACACAATGAACCCTTGCATTTTTATGCGCTTAACTAACAAAGTGCCCATTAACATTGATAAACGATCATCACCTTGAGGGAGCTCAGTGGCGTTATATTGTGAAATTAGTCCACAGAGCGGAATACGTGCACACGGATTAAGTAATGGCATAACAGCATCGAAGATCTTGCCACCAACGTTTTCATAATAGACATCGATACCTTGTGGACAGTGCGTAGCAAGTTGCTGTGCTAGGTTAGGATCATAGTGATCTAAGCAGGCATCAAAGCCTAGTGTTTGAGTGACGTAGTCACATTTCACGTCGCCTCCTGCAATCCCTATGACTTTACAGCCTTGAAGTTTTGCAATTTGTCCCACTAAGCTCCCTACTGCGCCGCTTGCTGCGGCAACAACGACAGTCTCTCCAGCTTTAGGTTGACCAATATCTAGCAGCCCCATGTAAGCGGTTAGTCCAGGCATCCCTAAAACACCTAACGCATAAGATGGATGAGGAATATTATTATCAAGCTTAAGTAAATCTTGGCCATCGTTAATCGCGTAATCTTGCCAACCGCCAAAACCAACAACCCAGTCGCCGACCTCAAAGTTGTCGTTGTTTGATTGTTCTACTCGGCAAACGCTACCGCCAACCATAACGCCATTGATTGCTACTGGATCTGCGTAAGATTTTTGATCGCTCATGCGTCCGCGCATGTATGGGTCGAGCGATAAGTACACCGTTCTTAATAAAACTTCACCTGACTGTGGCACTGGGATCTCACTGTGTTCAAGTGAAAAATTTTGCGCAGTTGGGGCGCCATAAGGGCGAGAAGCAAGGGTAACTTGTCTGTTAATTGAATGTGTCTGTGTCATATTATTTAGTTCTTAATAGCTGCTCTATCACCGTTGACGCTAATAGAGCAGTGCTTGATATTATAATGCTGTCGTTAGAATTGTGTGGCTAGTGGCTAAATCAATATCGCCATGTTCACCAAGTGCTCGCATACCGTGCTCGTCTAGCTTCGCTAAAATATCTTTCACTTCAATCTCACCTAGTTGCACATCTGAAAGTCTTGTTGGAACTTGCATTTCTTTAAAAAAGGTTTCAGTTAGGGCAATCGCTTGTGAGATTTTTTCATCGTCGCTACCGTCGGTGATATTCCAAACACGCGTTGCGTATTGCAGTAATTTTCCGTGCTTATCATCGCGTTTAACTTTCATTACAGCCGGTAGGATAATCGACAGCGTACGAGCGTGATCGATGCCATAACCTCCTGTTAACTCATGTCCTATCATATGCGTTGACCAGTCTTGCGGAACCCCTGCGCCAATTAAGCCATTAAGCGCCATCGTTGCCGACCACATGATGTTGGCGCGAATGTCTAAATCATCTTTAGTCGTTGGTGATAATGCCTTTGGACCTTCCTCGATAAGCGTTTGAAGTAGCCCTTCTGCAAAGCGATCTTGCACTTTACCGTTGACATCATAGGTGAGGTATTGCTCCATCACATGAACAAATGCATCAACGACGCCGTTACTAATTTGGCGATCTGACAGTGTAAGTGTCACCGCTGGATCAAGCACCGCAAATTGAGGCTTAACTAAGGGACTTGCAAAAGCCAGCTTGTCGCGGCCTGTCTCTTATACACATCTCCGAGCCCACGAGACTAGGCATGATCTCGTATG
>CAJXRU010000002.1 GCA_913060565.1 uncultured Gammaproteobacteria bacterium
GTGTGCTTAAGACTTACTTCAATTAAGCAGATGAATTTTATAAGCACATCAAATTATTTCTATATGTCAAAATTTTCACTTAACTTACAAACATTACCTCTGATGAGGCGCTTTTATTTTAACTTTCCAATGCACTTTTCAATTCACCAAGATAGGGTTCAAAGTTCTGCCATTGAGTTAACCCCTTCGTGCTAATCGGTTGCCTAACTTGCTGGGCACTTGGCGTATAGATATTTCGCTTGGTGTTATAAAACTCTAAACACGATTGTTCAAACGGTAATTGGCAGTAGTCTAAAATACGGCGTACTTGGTTTTCAAAATCATGAACCAACTCTTCATGTTGAACTCGTAATACCGCGCCTGGCATCACTTGATCCCAATGCTCCATCAAGCGTAAATAATCTTGATAGTAAGTCGCAATATCTGACAAGCCATAACTAAAATCTTGCCCTTCACCAAATAACTGTTTGAAACCACTGAAACAACAGGCCATAGGTTCACGGCGCGCATCGATGATCTTAGCATTGGGTAAAATCAGTTTAATGAGGCCAATGTGAATGAAGTTATTCGGCATTTTATCAATGAAGAATGGTGCATTTTGGCGATATGGCTGCGTGTCGCGCATAAAATTATCGCCTAGCTGTTTCAACTGTTGATCTGATAGCTCCGACAAATTTTTAGGATATTGCGGTTCATCATTAACAATGCGTCCTCGTAATTTTAACGCAGTGCCTAGAATATTATGCAGCTCCATAGTGCCATCGACTTGCGAGTGCGATGCAATGATTTGTTCTAGCAGCGTCGAACCTGCACGGGGTAATCCAAGAATAAAGATAGGATCAGCCGCGCTATTTCCTATATTACTGCGTTGTTCAAACAACGCCTTGGTGCAATGTTTTATCTGCTGATCAATCAATGCGGTAGATTTTGCAGCATCATAGCCAATGCTTTGTTTTTTAAGTGCATTACCTTGTTGATAAAAATCGAAAGAGCGTGAAAACTCTTTGCGATCTTCAAAGGCTTTACCGAGCGAGAAATTGATATGGACGCGATCGTCAACATTGACGCCTTCTTGCGATAACACCTGCTGCATCTGTGCTAATTCATCATCCGAAAACTGATAGGTTTTGATATTAGCCAAACTCCAATAAGCATCACCATAGTCATTCTTTTGATTATAGGCCTGTTGATAGGCGGCCACGGCTAAATCGTAGTTACCAGCGGTTTTGTGTGCATGTCCTAGCTGAACGTGAATACCGTTGCGCTCAGGTGCCTGCGTTAAGATAGCCTGATATATCTCTTGGCCACGCGTTAATTCGCCCAAGTTAATATAACAGTTAGCCAAGGTTGCTTTTACTGTAATCACTAGCGCTGGCTGAGCAGTAAACTGCGCTAAAAATTCCTCAGCGTGTTGCGCCCCCTGTTTGAATTTCCCTAAACGATTGAGAATGTTAACGTACAACGCCTTGGCGTGTTCGTTATCAGGGTATAAATCAACACAACTCTCCAGCAAAAACTCTGCGTCGTCATACACTTTAAGTTTCAAACCAATTTCAGCGAGCAAACACATTGCATCGACTTGGTGTCTGTTTTTCTGTAAGAAATTACGGCATACCTGTTCAGCTTTGTACAACTTGCCTTCGTGCATTAAATCCATCGCACCAAGTACGGGTGCAGGCAACGCTTTTAGCAAATTAAACTGATTTAACGCTGGTTGGTAATTTTGGTGTTGCTGCGCCTTAAACAAGGTCACAATTTGCTGCCATGAAGCAATCAACGCTGGGTTGTACTCAACCGCTTTATGAAAGGCCATTAGCGCGCCTTTGATATCCTTAGAGGCAAGTAAGCAATAGGCTTTCTCTTGATGGGCGCGGCCATTATTTGGCTGCAATGCTAGTAACTGTTTGGTGGCATCAAATGCCGCAGTTAGTTTATTTAAATACCGCAAGGCTACGGCGTTTAAATAAAGTAACTCATGAGTATCACTCTCAGATAATTCGTTTTGTTGTAACGCTGCTGAAATAAGCACATGAGCAGGTTCAAACTGACCAGATTGCAGTGCCGATTTAATGTCTTTTATTGATGGTGTAGGCATAAGTAACTAATTAATAAGTAATAGAAATAAAAACAAGCTAGTCACCATATTAGTGAATAGCTTGTTTTAGTCTAACAAGTGTTACGTTGTTTTATAAGTCGTAAGAGAAACGAACACCGATGGTGCGCGGTCTGTTAGTAATAACTTTTGGCGTGAACTGCTGCTCATCAATGTAAAGCTGCGCTCGCTTATCAAACAAGTTGTCGATATAAAGCTCCGCTTTCCATTCTTCGTTTGATACCCCAAATGCTAAATTAGCAATTGAGTAGGCTTTTGCAACATAACGGCCACCAGCAAAGTCATTGCCGTCACTATCTTTGTAGGTAACACCTTGATATTGACCCGCGGCAATTTCTTGCTCAATCTTAAGGCCAGTACCTTTTCCGTACACTAACTTGTGCGTATCTTCAGACACGTAGGCGTTAGCAAACATGCCAGATAGACGGTCGCCAGTATAGGTTACCGAACCATTTACGTAGCCTTCCCAGCCGTTGCTAAGCTCGTAGAAATAACGTGCTCTTAAGTTACCAGACAATTCAGACGTGTAAGGCAATTCACTACCCAATGGCGCCGACAAGTTAGTCATGGTGCTGTTAAGTTCGGTAATTTCCGTATCTAATAAGCTAAACGCGCCGCTTAATACGAAGTTGTCCGTTAACTGCCACGTAAAATCAGCATCTAACCCTTTAATATCTGCAGTACCAACATTGTCAGTAAAGTAGAAGAAAGCGATGTTAGTTGGATCAAAGCGTGATGTTTGAAGATCGTTAATTTCTGAGCTGTAAGCCGTTGCATTAATACGCAACGTATCCTCTAAGAAATCACCCTTCATGCCAATCTCGTAGTTATCGAGTTCATCCGTTAATGAATAAACAGGAATGCGATAATTTTCAAATGCCGAGCCCGGCGTTTGATTACTTGCTAATTGACCACCCGTTCTCGCCGTTACTGGCGGACGGAAACCTTGCGAGTAGTTAGCGAAGAACATTAGGTTATCGTCTGCTTTCCAGTTAACTGATAGCTTGTAGATGACATCGTCAACTTTTAGCACGCCGTCAGAGCTCAATAGGTCGTTTTGTAAATCGCCTGCTGCTACTGCGTCGATAATAGCTTGGCCATTCTCAGCACCAAAGAAATCTAAGATATCTTGATCAGAGCCACCCAAGGCACGAATTTGCTTGGTGACACCGCCATTGTTTTGCGACGTTGTTGCACCAGTATAAATATCTTCAATCTCATACCAGCGAGCACCAAGGCTTGCTGTAACAGTCTCAGTTAAATCATATTCAAATTGACCGAATACGGCTACTTGGTTAATTTCGTGAGTAATGTCGTTAACAAAGCTGGTTTCTTTAGCAAATGGCTTGCCGCCATTATTAGTCCCTTCGCCTGTTACTGTTACTCCACCAGGTCCCCAAACACCATTAGGGAATTTGCCTTCGGTGCCTAATTGGAACTGACCGACAGTGCCAAGTTCTTGTGTATCGTAATAAATACCCGCGGTAACACGCCATACATTATCAGCTGAGGTGTTAAAACGTAATTCCTGAGTAAAGCGTTTAACGTCAGTCTCTTCTAGGTAATAACCCGTTGGATCGTAACATTGCTCGTCTTGCACATCACCGCCGTAGCTACAAGCGTAGAACGCTGAGAATGCACCGCCATTGGTGTAACCGGTATAATCAACTGTTGCGTCGATTTGACGATCTAAATAACCACCAGCATATACGATATCAAGTTGTGCCAAACGCCCTTCTAATGTCCACGTTGTTAAACCAAAGGTATCTTGGTTTTTTTCAGGCACAAATCGGCTAGTACTCTCTTCATTGTCATAAGAAGGATCGTAACCAAATACACCTTCTGTCTCTAATGTTTGAGCAGTGTGTTGTAATAAGATCTTCCAATCATCATTAAATAAGTAAGACAAACCAAAACGCGCACCTGCATAAGTTGCGTCATTAAAGTTATCTTCCACTAAATCTGAATTAGTTGGCGCTTGATTTGGCGTATTCTTAGCATCGGCTAATACACCACCAGAAATGCGATCGATATGTACAGTGCTACCAATGTAACCGCCTTGGCCAGGAATATTCTCTACGTTATCTAACCAGCCACCTTGATGGTCTGAATAAGCTGCAACACGAAATGCTAGATCATCGTTAATTGGCAAGTTGAAATAACCTTCAACCGCATTACTTAGATCACCGCCTTTGGTGAAACCCGTATTGAGGTCGAAACCCGCTTCAAAATCACTATGATTTGGCTTTTTAGAAATAAGACGAACAGTACCCGCCTGAGAGCTCGCACCAAATAACGTGCCTTGAGGTCCCGGCAATACTTCAACACGTTCGATGTCAGTCGCGTAAATATCAAGATTACGGCCTTGCATTGATACCGGCTGCTCATCTAAATAAATTGCTACTGAAGGCTGAAGGGCTTGCACCGAAGATACAGCGATACCCGTTTGCGTTGTTGCCGCACCACGAATATACACTTCATTTTGTCCTGGACCTGTTCCTTGGAAAACAACGTTAGGTAAGAACTCAACATAATCTTGGAAATTATCGATACCCAAGTTATCCATTGCATCACCGCTTAATGCAGAAACAGCAACGGGTACTTCTTGGATATTGGCGGCACGCTTAGTCGCGGTGACTTGAATGGTTTCGATCTTGCTTTTGCTCTTTTTTTCTTCAGCGGCAACTGCGTTATATGACATTCCACCTAATGCAGAAAGCACCGCACAAGCTAATATCTTACGTTGAAACATAAATCTCCCATAAAGTTGTTTTTAATTCGAATTCATACCAAAAAGCCAATAAATAAGCGTATAATGATAACAATTCATCATATAAATAATTAGAACTGAAATTATGATAACACAAGCTTACAAGGCAGTAACCACTACAAACGGCCTAATTACTGCATTTAAAATAGTTAGTATCGTAAGCATTATGATAAGTGTACGAAACATTCGAGATGTAATTAATTAATGAAATCCC
This sequence comes from uncultured Gammaproteobacteria bacterium, assembly GCA_913060565.1. Lineage (GTDB taxonomy): Bacteria > Pseudomonadota > Gammaproteobacteria > Enterobacterales > Psychrobiaceae > Psychrobium. The sequence goes on from CAJXRU010000002.1 coordinate 5,098, forward strand.
TATCACTGAAGATAAATAAATCTGTATTTTATCCCGCCATATTGGTTATTTTTTCTATTCTTATTGGCACTTTATTCGCGCCAGAAATAGCGTCTAACGCCTTTAACACCATGCAAGGAGCCATTACCATCAACGGTGGTTGGTTCTATATATTGACGGTCGCTATTATTCTCGGCTTTGTTATTTATTTAGGCATGTCACGGTTTGGCTCGGTAAAACTCGGCCCCGACCATTCGACACCGGACTATAAATTATCGACGTGGATTTCAATGTTATTTGCCGCAGGAATGGGCATTGGGTTGATGTTCTTTGGTGTTGCAGAGCCGGTAATGCATTACTTGTCGCCACCAACAGCAGAAAAAGAATCTTTAGAAGCGATGAAAGAAGCAATGAAAATTACTTTCTTTCACTGGGGTCTTCATGCGTGGGCGATTTATGCCATAGTCGCCCTTATTTTGGCTTATTTTAGCTATCGCCAAGGATTACCGCTAACGCTGCGATCAGCATTGCACCCAATCATTGGCGATCGTATTTACGGTTGGCCTGGACATTTTGTGGATATATTCGCGGTTGTGAGCACTGTTTTTGGTGTCGCGACGTCACTCGGCCTAGGCGCATCACAAGTTAATGCTGGCTTAAATTACCTGTTCTCAACCGACGTTAGCCAAACCAACCAATTAATTATCATGATAGTGATAACGCTTTTAGCCTCGGTATCTGTTGCAACAGGCTTAGATAAGGGCATTAAGATTTTATCTGAAATCAACATGGGACTAGCCATTGTATTAATGTTGCTGATATTCATCGTTGGGCCAACCGTCTTTTTGCTTCAAGCTTACATCCAAAATATAGGCATCTATTTATCCGATCTCGTCTCTAACACCTTTAATTTATTTGCCTATGAGAAGAAAAGCTGGATTGGCGGCTGGACAATATTTTACTGGGGTTGGTGGCTAGCATGGGCACCTTTTGTTGGTTTGTTTATTGCCAAAATTTCAAAAGGCCGAACCATTCGCGAATTCGTGTTTGGGGTACTGCTTGTACCAACAGCGTTTACTCTATTGTGGATGACAATCTTCGGTAATTCAGCTATTTCACAAATCGTCGATAATAACTTTGTGCGATTAGGAGAAATGGTCTCCGAAAATTCGGCTGTTGGACTGTTCGTATTCCTAGAAACACTGCCATGGTCAACAGCACTCACTGGTTTATCTATCTTGATGATCGTGATCTTCTTTGTCACATCCTGTGATTCTGGCGCCATGGTTATTGATATGCTGTGTTCAAATGGCAAGACAGATACGCCAGTTTGGCAGCGTTTGTTCTGGGCGATTTGCGTCGGTGTCGTCGCAGCAGTCTTGATGTTGGCTGGAGGCTTAGAAGCACTACAAACTATGACAATAGCTGCGGCACTGCCCTTTAGTATTGTTCTATTGTTTGCCTGTTTTGGATTAGGAAAAGCGTTGCAGGTTGAGTTGGCTAAACGAGACAGTTTAGCGTTAACGGGTATGTCATCAACTGAAGAAGATTGGCAGGAACGTCTCGATAATATCTTGTCGACACCAGACAAGAAAAATGTGAATACCTTTATAGCCTCTGATGTTAAAAAAGCGTTTGAAAAGGTCAAAAAACAGTTTGATGCTAATGATATTCAAGCAACTATTTCGACAACACCAACGGGGATCTTACTCACCGTAAGTCACGGAGATGAACACGATTTTTGTTACGGTATTCACAAGAAGAAACATGCGCAACCAGACTTCAATACCGATGTTGATAACGACTCTGAAACCTACTATCGCGCTGAAGTGCATTTAGCTGAAGGTGGGCAAGATTACGATGTCATGGGTTGGGCTGAAGAATCAGTTATTAATGACATTATCGACCAATATCAAAAACATTTACATTTCTTGCATGTGTTAAGGGATTAATAAAGTAACGTTAAAACCGCCTTGTTAGGCGGTTTTTTTATGTCTATCCACATTAATTCTCCGAACAAATTATGAATTTAAGTTATTGACATTTCAAAGCAAATCTTTGCATACTCATTTGATGAAATTTTCAACATTTACAGAATTATCTACCAAATGGTATAACCTCGATTTTCGGTTAGCCCATTCCCGCTTTTTGTTTTCTCAATAATCTCGCAAGCCTGTTATTTCAAATCGAACTCACGTTCGATGACTTAGTTCACAACGAGAAAACTTATGAAACGTATTCCAGAACCCTTTCGAATTAAGATGGTTGAACCCATCAAAATGACCACAGAAGCCGATCGTAAAATCGCATTAGCTGAGGCTGGCAACAATCCATTTTTGCTAAAAAGTGAAGATGTCTATATTGACCTTCTTACCGACTCAGGCACCGGTGCCATGAGTGCCAACCAATGGGCAGCGTTAATGGTCGGTGACGAAGCCTATGCCGGCAGCCGAAGTTTCGTCAAGCTAGAGAAAACCGTTCAAACGTTATTTAAATATCAGCACGTAATCCCCGTTCACCAAGGGCGTGGTGCTGAGCAAATTCTGTTTCCTAACATGGTGAAACACAAAGGTGCTGACAACCCAGTATTCATTTCAAATTATCATTTTGATACCACTGCTGCCCATGTAGAGTTGAGCGGCGCTAAAGCGATTAATGTGCTAACGCCTGCCGCATTAGATACCACCACGTGGCACGATTTTAAGGGTAATTTCGACTTAGTAGCGCTTGAGAAAACTATTGCGGAATATGGTGCAAATAATGTCGTTGGCATTATCGTGACCATCACCTGTAACTCAGCTGGCGGCCAGCCAGTGTCATTAGAAAATATTCGCGCAGTGCGTGAAATAGCAAACAAGCACGGTATTCTCGTGGTTATCGACTCCGCTAGATTCGCTGAAAATGCCTATTTTATTAAGCAACGTGAAGAAAGTTGCCGTGATATCGCCATTGGCGACATTATTCGCAGCATGTTTGATTGCGCAGACATCTTTACTATGTCCGCCAAAAAAGACCCCATCGTCAATATGGGCGGCTTATGTTGTTTTAAAGATGACAGCCAAATAGCCCTATATCGCGATGTACAAATTAGCTGTGTGCCGATGGAAGGTTTTATTACCTATGGCGGGCTAAATGGCCGTGATATGGAAGCGTTAAATGTTGGTTTGTGGGAATGTGCCGATGAAGACTACTTGGAATACCGTATTGGCCAAGTGGCTTATTTAGGCGAATTGTTACGTGAAGCAGGCATCCCTATTCAGTACCCTACAGGAGGTCATGCAGTATTTGTCGATGCTGGAAAGATGCTGCCTCATATTCCATCTGAACAATTCCCCGCCCACGCACTCGCTAATCATTTGTACCTAGAAGGAGGGATTCGCGGTGTAGAAATAGGTTCGCTATTATTAGGGAGAGATCCTAAAACAGGCCTGCAAAAAAAATCACCGCTGGAGCTGTTAAGATTGACTATTCCGCGCCGTGTTTATACTAACGATCACATGAAATATATTGCCGACTGTTTGATAGCACTAAAATCACAAGCCCATAATATCAAAGGCCTAGACTTTGAATATGAACCTCCAATATTGCGACACTTTACGGCGAAGCTTAAAGAAGTAAATGCCCAATAGTCCTGACACGTTAAGTAGCTGAAATAGCACTTCAGCTACTAATTTGGTAGCGAAACTAATAAGGACTAATATCAGATAGTTTGAACTGTTGTTGCATTACAACTTTGCCCACAACGTCTTTTAAACCAAACACTATGCTAGGATCATCTTGCTGCCAATCTATTAATAACTCACCGTAATTTACCTTATCCATATAATCACCAATACGATGTTTGTTAGGGCTTACCGCTTTCCACTCTTGCGTTAATCCTGAAGAAGTAACTTCCCAAAGTGGATAATCCATGTCGTCTTCGAAACGAGACATCTCTCCCCAATGAGTATCACCGCTAACGATAACAACACCATTTATTTTATGCTTTTTTATAAAACCCAATAAACGTTGACGGTCAGCCGGAAAGTTAGCCCAAGACTCCCAGCCTGTAAAATCAGGGATCAATTGTAAACTCGATGCAATGACTTTAATCGCGCTCGGTTTTAATAGCTCTTTTTCAAGCCATTGCCACTGTTTTTCTCCTAACATGCTCGCGTTTGGATTATCTGAAACGGCATAGGGTCCAGCATCAAAGGGTAGACGAGTAAATAAATTAGTCAGCGTGCTAACTTCATTTATTGGATCGCGATTAAAACGTAAATCAGGCATTATGATTTGAATGCTTTTATCGCCTTTGCCAAAGATTTTACTTGTATAAATTCCATCGATGCGCGTTCTTCGTGGAGAGTCTTTAGGGGCTTGCCAAAAGTCCAACATGATTTGGCGAGATTGCTCTTTCATCGGATATTCTTTACCCGCATCATTTTCACCGAAATCATGATCATCCCAAATAGCCATCACTTCACTATTGTCACGTAATTTTGCAAATTGAGGAATAGCACCAAGCTTGTCGTATTTTCTTACAAGATGGGCCATATTTTCAGTATCACCATAGACGTTATCACCTAAGAACAAGAACAAATCCGGTCGTTCTGCGTTGATGGCGTCTAAAATCGGCATTGCTTTATCTTGATGTGAGCAAGAACCAAAAAATATTTTCTGTGGTAAAAATGAAACCGAATTTTCTAAATTATTATCACTAACTAATCCCTTAGCATCGGTATGGAAACCTATTAAAGCAGTCCAAAATATAACGGCTATTTTAATCGTATTTTTAAATATCATCGCTTAACCCTAAAACCAAAAATTGCCCTAGTACCTCCTTATGATTAAGAAGGTTGTAGGGCAATCATGTTAACTAATTTTCTAGAAACGAATTGACGCATTTAGCGCAATAGTGCGCGGTGCGCCAATCCATGCTGCATTCTCTGCAATAGTCCCTAAATAGCTTTCATCAAATAGATTATTCGCTGTTAGACGTAAATCTATTGATTCAATGCCGTTTCCTAAGTCAGTAATCTGTGTGCCAACATATAAATCCGATACCACGTAACTATCAACACGTTGCGAATTATCGCGATTCATCCAGCGGTCGCCAACCTGTTTAGTACTAAGTCCCGCGAAGAAGTTATCTTTTTGCCAATCAAGACTAACGACAAACATATCTTCAGCAGAGCCAGCTACAGTATTGCCGTTTACCGTATTATCTTCATCGGTGTACGTAGAATCATTGTTCGTGTAAGAAAGATAAACACTCCAGTGCTCACTCATTTGATAAGTTGCTGACGCTTCAATACCCTTAGACTCAATGCCACCTTCATTCAAGTAACCACCAGCAGAAGACTCCAAGAAATCAATGCCGCTAGATGATTCATTACTTACAAAGCGTATACGGTTATCAAATTTGATACTGTAATACGTAACACTGGCTTGTAAATTGTCACCAAAATAACGTAATCCCAAATCAATATTATCTGCAGTTTCAGGCTTGACGATTGAAATATCAGCATCATCACGTTCTAAAACAGCGTCTTTAATTGCAGCAAAGTTTTCAGCATATCCAGCAAAGAGCTCAAGATTTTGTTCAGAAAATGGAACAACGATCCCTGCTGACAATAATACATCTGAATCTGATGACGTACTTAAACTTTTACTATTATCAAATTGATCGTTTTTCTTAACGGTTACATCAAACTGCTTAGCGCCTAAACGCACTGTTGCTACTTCAAAGTTTAGTGTGTCTTCGATATACATCATTAAGGTATCAACTGGGAATTCACGATCATACTGAACCCAATATGGAACGTGGTCAAAACGATAGCTTGTTGCTGAGTCGATAATCTTGTGCCAATCGCGGTGTTCATCTCGCTGGAAATCTTCAAACCAGAAACCAGCGCGTAACGTATTTTCCAGCCCATCAAATTGAGTATTCCATTGGATATCTCCATTGATTCCGGTACGTGTTTTATCGTAGTGAGTATGACGATAAGAGCCGACAGGTCGGGCGCCTTGTTCATGACAACCTGGATCATATTCCGCGCCAGCGCCTCCATATGGGAAACCTATTGCGCTTTCACAACCAGCAATCGGTGAAACAGATTCACCATTGCTGTCTACAAAATAAAGCTTGCCATTACTACTGCCACCATAAACGGTATTGCCCGACACTAATTCTGAATGTGGATTGCCAGCACCATCGTCTTTAACATCGACCAAGTAAGGCGGCACCCAATCGCCACGGCCATCATTATTATGATGATAAATATTGAATGAACCTGATATTTCGTCATTAAATTCAACATCAGCTTGAAGATACGCAAAGATATTCGTACGCAATGTAGACCAGCCACGACGATATGCTTGATCTTGATACGGTACGCCGCTCCATTCATCAGTGAGCTGATCCCAAATTGGATTTTGTTTAAACTGCTCTACTGAATAGATACGCTGATAGTTATCTTCATGCGTATCATCGTAAGAGATATAAGCCGTTAACGTTACATCATCAATGGCCATGCTTTTTATTTTTGCAGCGTAGTGGTCGCGCGTGTTTTGCGCACTTTGGGTCATCCAATCAGAGTTTGAACTGTTCGACGCCGAAATCCACGCATAGGTATCTGGTGCAAATTCACCCGTTTCATAACGAACAAAGAATTTTTGCGCGTTAAACTCACCAAGCGTCGTGCTAACAACCATCGCCTCTTCTTCACCAGGATCAATAGTCGTAAAGTTTAATGTCCCGCCTAGTGCTTCATTTGATCGTGATGCGATATCAGCGGTACCCTGTGATACTTCGACACGACCTAAGTTTTCACTATCAATATAGCGATTTGCTTTAGCGCCGCCGCCGTAATTAGAATTACCGTTAGCAAAGCCATCTACGGTAATACCGATCTGTTGTTCGCCTAAATTTACTTGAAAACCACGGACAGAAATCGACGTTGACCAATCATCAGAACCAAAAGTATCTCCTTCATTAACGAGTACGCCCGGTAAGCTGCCGATAGTTGCCAAGGGAGTTGTCATGCCAGATTGCTGCTTTTTCATTTCATCTGACGTATCGTTGTTTGCATAAGAAATACTGCGACCAACTACAGCTATCTTTTCCACATCTTCTTTCGCGATAGCCTTAGCTAATGGTGCTTTAGCTTCTGCTTTAGTCGCAGCCAGTGTAGATTGAGAAAACAAACCAATTACTGCAAGCGCAATGGCACTTTTGGTACCCAAATGTAGATGTTTCATGTAAGTCATTTCCTAAGTTTTATAATAATAGATTGATTAAGCTATTGAGATGGCAGGTATCCTAAGGAGATTTTGTGACAGACCACCGACAAATTTCTTACCGTTAGATGACGACTTTTTTGCATTTTTAATAATAATTTAATCAATGACTTAAATTCTAAACATCAGAACGTTTTGTCATTAGATTGACTTAATTCGGTCATGAAGTTTAAGTAGAATTACACTCCTTACATCAATGACTAAACAACCGAACGATGAAAAAGATTTTGCTGTTACTCTTAACGCTATTAAGCGTTGGTTGCCAAAAAATACACTCAGATGTCACGACGACTGCCAAGGTAAAAATTGGTGTTAGACCGCTCTATTTAGTCAACGATATGGATGAAGGCCCACTAAAAAAAGCGCTACAGCAATGTAAAAATCAGCAATCTAATGTCAGTCATTTTTCAATTGGCCATCGAGGGGCACCGCTGTTTTTTCCTGAGCACACACAAGCGTCTTATCAAGCGGCAGCTGATATGGGTGCTGGTATTATCGAGTGTGATGTTACGTTCACCAAAGACAAGCAGTTGGTTTGTCGTCACTCTCAGTGTGACTTACATACGACAACTAATATCTTGCAAACGCCGCTAGCTAAGCAGTGCACCGAACCATTTATTAGCGCTCAAGATTCCCATAATGGAAAAGCTAGCGCGAAATGTTGCACCAGCGATATCACGCTATCCCAATTTAAGACACTGAGTGCCAAAATGGATGGTGCCAATACCGCTGCAAATACTATTAACGAATATGTAGCTGGTACACCATCATTTCGTAGCGATTTATACAGCCAAACTAAGCCACTGCTAACTCATCAACAAAGCATTGATTTGTTGAAATCATTAGGGGTGAAAATGACCCCAGAACTTAAGCAGCCAAATGTTACAATGCCTTATCAAGGGCTAAGCCAGCGGCAACTAATGCAACGATTGGTCAACGAATATAAAACGGCGCAAGTTCCTGCAAGCGATGTATTTATACAATCATTTAATTTAGCTGATATTGATTATCTAATCGCCAATGAGCCTGAATTTTCTGTCCAAGCGGTCTACCTAGAAGATCGTGCAGAATCAGCGCCGTCGTCATTGGAGAATCAAGTAACCCCCCAGCAATTAGTGAATGAACCGCAGTTGCTTTCACCAACCATGTCTCAATTAAAGTCACGCGGCGTAAATATAATCGCGCCGCCTATTTGGGCATTATTGAGTATTGAAAATAACCAATTGGTTCCCTCTGCTTATGCAAAGGCAGCGAAAAAAGCGGGCCTTAAAATCATTGCATGGAGCATTGAGCGTTCAGGAAAACTTAGTAAAGGCGGCGGCTGGTATTATCAAAGTGTTGCTTCACACATCAACAACGATGGCGATGTTTATAAAGCATTAGATGTTTTAGCAAAAGATGTCGGTGTTATTGGCGTATTTTCAGACTGGCCAGCGACAACAACGTTCTATGCCAATTGTATGGGATATCAATAAAAGTAAAAGAGAGTGACTACGCACTCTCTAAATTAATAACGTTAAGCTGATAATTCTGAACTACTCAATTGCGTTTGTTACTAAGCGCGTAATTGTAAGTCCCGTAATTAAAACGATGCTAATTAATAATAAAACAAACATTAGTTCACTCCTTCTTCTTGGGGATGATCTTTATACACATCAAAATTAGTATCTTCTTTTAACACGGCGAAAATCACTACTAACATCAAGATCTGGAAATAAAGACTAGAGACAACATCATTTAAGTGACGCAGATCCAACGTAGACAATAAGAAGTGCATTGAAATATTAACGGTTGCAGCAATGCTGCCAAACAGCATCAACTTTACTATTCTACTCGACTGTTTAAAGCGGACATCTTCACCTTGATGAGGGTCTTTTTTCTTACCGTAAATCGCTTTATAAGCGAAAAATCCAAAGAATATATTGAGCCCTGTAACACCGACGACATTGATATATCCCGCAAAACCATCAAAGGGGTTCTGAGTGATATACACAACCAGACCAACAAAGGAAATATACACGGCAGCCGCCAAGTTTAGCAGTGACTTAGGGGCGTAATTTTCAACACGACGCGGCATCAATTGAGCTTTACGAATAGTCGAATCATTTAGTTGGCGCATTTTCTTGAAATAGCGTTCACTAAAAACAGCTAATAAAACTAACGGAGTTATTTGCAGCATATAGAAAATCATAATGACCGACTGACTATCCCAACCTAGCATTTGTTGGCTTTGATAATATAAACCGTGCGCAACAATGCCCACGCCAATCCCCATGACAACTTTACTGATAAGCACTAAACGACAAATCTTTTGTTCGATTTCTTCCACACTAATGGGATATAACTTTCCATATTCTTGTGCAGGATAGCGCGCCATGATTTCTCTTGCCCGCTGATATAATTTAGTGGGTAACAAATATGAAATTACAAATATTTGACTCACAAAAACTATATATAACAATATACTATCTGACATAACACACTCCTTATTTATTCATTAAACGAGCAAACTCAATTCTAATTTCTGAATCAGTTGCACCAATTTCTTTCAACGACGTCAACGCTTGTTGCAAAATTTCAGTTACCGATTCATTAATATCTACATCACTATTTTTACGAGCATCAGGGTGTACAAACGTGCCCCTATACCCCTTTGTTTCAATGACGCTATCGCGCTCAAGTAATCGATAAGCCTTAGCAACGGTTTTGTTATTGATAGCCAAATCATTGGCAAGCTGGCGAATCGAAGGCAGTGGATCACCCTCCCCGATATGTCCGCTCAAAATTGCCTGTTTAATTTGGTTCACCAGCTGACTAAACAACGGCGTGTCATCGTCAACATTAATGATAATTTCCAAACCTCTCTCCTCAGTTGTAGGCATTAATTGACACGTCAATTAATGTACCCCATGAACCAAGGGTACAACTAGATCGAAATTTACGCAAGTTTAATTTTTACACAATTTAAATTTTGCCGAAGTCAGCATAGTTTTTATACCGTGTTATATGCGATAATCGCGTGTTCGGTAATCAGTAGAGAAAAGAGTTTCATGGATCAAATTGAAGTACGCGGTGCCCGCACCCACAATTTAAAAGACGTTGATATCACTATCCCACGGGACAAACTAATTGTGATCACTGGCCTATCAGGTTCAGGAAAATCGTCACTTGCATTTGATACACTATACGCCGAAGGTCAGCGCCGTTACGTTGAATCGTTATCAGCTTATGCTCGCCAATTCTTATCACTGATGGAAAAACCAGATGTTGATTCCATTGAAGGCTTGAGCCCTGCGATTTCTATCGAACAAAAATCAACGTCGCATAACCCACGCTCTACCGTAGGCACCATTACCGAAATTCACGATTACCTACGTTTACTCTTTGCTCGCGTCGGCGAACCTCGTTGTCCTACGCATGATTTACCACTTGCCGCACAAACAATTAGCCAAATGGTTGATAAAGTTTTAGCCATGGATGAAGGCAGTAAATTAATGTTGCTTGCGCCAGTGGTACAACAACGTAAAGGTGAGCACACCAAATTACTTGATAATCTTGCCGCACAAGGCTTTATACGCGCTCGTATTGATGGTGAAGTGTGTGACTTATCCGATCCACCGACACTAGATTTACACAAGAAGCACGATATTGAAGTGGTTGTTGACCGCTTTAAAGTGCGTGATGATTTGCAGCAACGCTTAGCAGAATCATTTGAAACAGCACTGGATCTGTCAGGTGGTGTCGCTAATATAGTGCCTATGGATGACGACAGCGATATCGAGCCGTTATTATTCTCAGCTAACTTTGCTTGTAGCCAATGTGGTTACTCAATGGCAGAACTAGAGCCACGCTTATTCTCATTCAATAACCCAGCCGGTGCCTGTGGCAGTTGTGATGGATTAGGAGTAAAACAGTTTTTCGACCCTGCACGTATTATTGTCAGTGATGAAATTAGCCTTGCTGGCGGTGCAATCCGTGGTTGGGATCGCCGTAATTTCTACTACTTCCAAATGCTAACCTCACTGAGTGAGCATTACGGTTTTGATTTAGAAGCGCCATTCTCAAGCCTAAGTAAAGAACATGTTAAACGTATTTTCTTTGGCAGTGGTAAACAGTCGTTAGAGTTCAAATACATGAACGATCGCGGCGATGTTGTGGTACGCAATCATCCGTTTGAAGGCATCATTAACAATATGGATCGCCGTTACCGCGAGACAGAATCTAATGCGGTGCGTGAAGAGCTAACCAAATACCTTAACCAACAATCATGTCCAGCTTGTACTGGTAGCCGTTTACGTGAAGAAGCACGCCATGTTTTCATTGGCACAACAAACTTACCAACAGTCACCGAATACTCTATCGGTGAATGTATGGAATTCTTCGATAATCTCGAATTTAGCGGTCAAAAAGCACAAATTGCCGAGAAAATCTTAAAAGAGATCCGCGATCGTCTTGGTTTCTTGGTCAATGTTGGCTTGAATTACCTCAGCCTTTCTCGCTCAGCAGATACTCTGTCTGGTGGTGAGGCACAGCGAATTCGTTTAGCCAGTCAAATTGGTGCGGGTCTTGTAGGCGTAATGTACGTACTTGATGAACCATCAATTGGTTTACATCAACGTGACAATGAGCGCTTATTAGTCACGCTTAATCATCTTCGCGATCTAGGTAATACCGTTATCGTGGTTGAACACGACGAAGATGCGATCCGTGCAGCAGACTACATTATCGATATTGGCCCTGGCGCTGGTATTCACGGTGGTCAAGTTATCGCTGAAGGTAGTTACCAACAAATTATCGACAATAAAGAATCAATAACGGGTCAGTATCTTTCCGGCGCCAAACAAATTGAATATCGCAAAGAGCGCACTAAAGCAGGCAAAGATTGGATCAAACTCTTTGGCGCTCGCGGCAACAATTTAAAGAATGTCGATCTAGCCATTCCATGTGGCCTACTGACTTGTGTTACGGGCGTTTCAGGCTCTGGTAAATCAACGCTAATCAACAACACGTTTTACCCACTGGCTCACATCGCCCTTAACAAAGCCGTTAATGACGAGCCAGCAGAACATGACCGTATTGAAGGTTTGGAACTGTGTGACAAAGTAGTCGACATAGACCAAAGCCCAATCGGCCGTACTCCCCGCTCAAATCCAGCAACTTACACCGGTATTTTTACGCCAATTCGTGAGTTATTTGCGGCAACGCAAGAGTCGCGTTCACGCGGTTATAAACCAGGGCGCTTTAGCTTTAACGTGAAAGGCGGCCGCTGTGAAGCGTGTCAGGGTGACGGTGTAACTAAGGTTGAAATGCACTTCTTGCCAGACGTGTATGTACCTTGTGATGTCTGTCATTCAAAACGCTACAACCGCGAAACGCTTGAAGTGTTATACAAGGGTAAAAACATTAACCAAGTGTTGGACATGACTGTTGAAGACGCCAACGAATTCTTCAAACCAGTGCCAGCCATTGCCCGTAAACTACAAACATTAATGGATGTTGGCCTGTCTTACATTACGCTTGGTCAATCAGCGACAACGCTATCTGGCGGCGAAGCACAGCGTGTTAAATTGGCCAAAGAGTTGTCAAAACGCGATACCGGTAAAACTTTATACATCCTTGATGAACCAACAACAGGCCTTCACTTTAAGGATATCCAAATGCTGCTAGATGTATTACATCGCCTGCGCGATCACGGCAACACCATAGTGGTTATCGAACATAACCTCGATGTGGTGAAAACAGCCGATTGGATTGTCGACCTAGGCCCTGAAGGCGGCGCGGGCGGCGGACAAATATTGTGTGCAGGCATTCCAGAAGATGTAGCGCAGCATCCGACATCGCATACAGCACGTTTTTTGAAGCCGTTGTTGTAATATTATCTGAATTATAAGGCGGAGTGACTATTCCCGTCATTTATCGCCTTAAAATACAGTTTGCGCCAATGAAAAAATCAGGACGATTTTTTAGTATTTTCCGCAGGACGCGGATAAAATACGGTATTGAAAGAGCAAAATGAATTTTAAGAAAAGCGATTAATCTACGGGTCGCCTTTCTTTTGGTTACTTTTCTTTGGCGAAGCAAAGAAAAGTGACTGATGTGCATGAGACGAAGTAACTTATTTCTGTGTATTTCAAGTCGCACATCATAAGTTCAGCTAAATTCGGCTAATAAGCGCCCTTATAAATACTTTGAATTTCTACACTACATAAATTTAATATGATATTCGACGCCCAAAAATTCCGCCAACAATTCCCATTAATCACCACCAGTGATCAATGCTATTTCGATAGTGCTGCCACCAGCCAGAAACCGCAGATGGTGATTGATGTTATTAATGAATATTACACCAGCCAAAACGCTAATGTGCACCGCGCTGCCCACAAATTAAGTGCGGTTGCTACCGCCAAGTTTGAACTAGCTCGAACAAATATTGGTAAGTTTATTGGATGCCACAACAGCAAAGAAATCATCTTTACCAAAGGCACCACAGAAGCCATTAACTTAATTGCACAAAGTTATGGCCGCGCTAATGTCAAAAGTCATCACAATATTGTGGTGAGTGTCAGCGAACATCACGCCAATATCGTGCCTTGGCAACAATTGTGCTTGGAAACAGGCGCACAATTACGTGTTATTCCCCTGACCAGCACTCATGAATTTGATCTACTGACCGCTAATGAATTAATTGACGAAAACACCGCTATTGTTGCCGTTGCCCATGCATCAAATGTCACTGGCGTAATCAATCCAATTGGCCATTTAATTAAGCTGGCAAAAGAAGTTGGTGCAATAAGTGTTATTGATGGCGCGCAAACCGTGGCGCACTTACCTATTGACGTGGATAAACTCGATTGTGACTTTTTCGTCTTCTCAGGCCACAAAATGTATGGCCCAACAGGCATTGGTATTCTTTATGGCAAAGAAGCAATATTAGAAGCTATGCCTGTATGGCAATGCGGCGGTGAAATGATTAAAAAAGTTAGCTTTAACGGCACCACTTTTAATCAACTACCATTTAAATTCGAACCCGGCACACCTAATATAAGCGGCGTATTAGGCCTAAGCGCCGCAGTCGATTTTATAAAATCACAGGATAGTGACGCTGCTCATCAATACGAAAACCAGCTCACCAACTATCTTGCTCAAGAACTTAAAAAGCTTGATGGAATCAGCATCATCGGCGACGTCAGTGACAAATTGTCGGTCATTAGCTTTGTCGTTGACGATGAACACCCTTCTGATATTGCTACTTTGTTGAACCAACACAACATCGCCGTACGTTCAGGCCACCACTGCGCCATGCCGCTGATGGAATATCTCAACATTGACGGTACTATTCGTATTTCAATTGCGCCTTATAATACATTGGAAGAAGCGGATAAATTACTAGAAGCAGTTAAAAAGACCTTAGCATTTTTAATCTGATTACATATGGCTCTCTCTATCTATTATTCCCTCTATTATCTTATTCATTAATTTTATATTCAGATTCAATTAATTAGACTCTTTCACTAAATTAATTACTGCTATATATTAGCGCCCAAATAATAAGGATATAAATTCAAGGACTGAAATGCGGCCTCTTCTTCCCAATTCACACCAAGAATTTACTCCCTCAAGACTCTGTAATTCCAAATGCAAATTGAGTAGCCCTCTCGATCAGCATTTATTTTTAAATAGGGCATGGAAAAAAGCATGAAAAAATTATTATTAGGTTCAGCACTATTATTAGCATTCTCTCAAGTTTCAGCTAATGAAGGTCCAAAGTGGGACTCTCTATCTATTGGATATCAAGACGTCGATCTATCAGGAGTCGACGTATCAGGATTTACGTTCTCCGGTTCAAAACTAGTCAACGATAACGTATTTGTCTTCGGCAACGTATCAATGAACTCCGATACTGTTGGGGGTATTGATTTCGACTTGGATACCACTACTTTGGGTGTTGGTTACCGTCATGGCATCAGTGACAAAACTGATTTTTTTGGATCATTAAGTTATGAAAAGTTAGAAGTAGAAGCCTCTGGCCGCGGTTTATCAGACAGTGCTGATGGTAATGGTTACGGCTTAACTGTAGGTCTTCGCTCTATGGTTTCTGATAAAGTAGAGCTACTTGGCTCTTTAGGTTATATAGATATCGAAGACGATTCAGAAGCAGAGTTTGCTGTAGGTGCTTACTATCACTTCACAGATCGCTTCGCGCTAGGTCTAAATTATAGCAAAATTGATGAGCTAAAAACGACTGGTCTGTCAGCAACATTATTCTTCTAGAAATTATGTAACTCAAAGGGCTTTAAATTAAAGCCCTTTTTCTTTGATACATTTAAACCTAAGCCTTCTTAACAAATTTCGCCGTAACCATCATGTCGCCAGTGCTGTCGACTTTACAATCAAGCTGATGATCTTTACTGTTCACCATTCGTCTTATAACAGCCTTGGTACCAATTTTTAATACCTGTGAGCTGCCCTTAACTTTTAAGTCTTTAACAAACGTAATTTTATCGCCTTCGTTAAGCAGCGTTCCGTTAGCATCTTTAATACTTAAAATACTTTCTTCTTCCAGCTCTCTAGGGCTCCATTCATAGGCACATTCAGGACATATCAACAAATCTTGATCGGCGTATACATATTCTGATTGGCATTTTAAACAAGGTGGTAATGACATAAGGCAATGGCTTTATTCGATAGGAGAAATGAGATAGATAACGATACTGAAGGTGCTCTCAGTATCGTCGAATACCTATTTTGCTAAGTTAGGAGCTCGGTACAGCTAAGCCTTTCTTACAAATTTAGATTTTAGCATCATGTTGCCATGACCATCGACTTTACAATCAATATCATGGTCAGCATCTACAAAGCGTTTGATCACGGCTTTTGTACCAACTTTTAATACCAGTGATGAACCTTTCACTTTAAGATCTTTAATCAAAGTAACTTTATCGTCTTCTGCCAATAAATTACCTACTGCGTCCTTTAGCACGATAGCATCAGGATCAACAGCCACTTCATTTGGATTCCACTCATGTGCACATTCAGGACAAATCAATAAATCTTGATCTTCGTAGGCATATTCAGAGTTACATTGTGGGCATGGAGGTAATGACATAGGGCATCTACTTATTTCAAATGAATTTAGCGTCTATGGTAATCGCACCAACCGATTTTAGCGAGTAATTTAGATCAACTTTGTTAGCTAAAATGACGTGATTAATAACTACTGGTGCCATAAAAACTCACCAAGTTATTGAGCTAGGATATGTTTTACTCATCAAACAAAATTTTTATTCTATTTCTCTTATTTAACTTGTTGTAGATCAATTCATTATTCTAGTAGTTGCGTATTTTCGAATCTATCGAATTAAGTAACTATTACTGAAGGCATAGAGATGAAAACAACAACGACAGCAATGGCGCTACTTGCCACCTTAGGTGTGATGAGCTTTGGTGCACAAGCGGGCACAACAGACGATATTTCAAAAGCAGTCAAAGACAGTAAGGTTAATATTGATTTACGTTACCGCTATGAAACTAACGATCAAGACAACGTGAAGAAAGACGCCACGGCATCGACATTAAAAACGCGACTCACCGTTAAAACAGGCAAAGTAAATAACTTTTCAGCGGTTATTGAAGCTGACCATGTAGCAACATTAGGTAGTGATGATTACAACGATGCAACAGGTACTGGCAATGGTGCCTACTCAGTTGTTGCCGATCCGACAGGTTTTGACTTAAACCAAGCTTATATCCGCTATAGTGGCTTTGACAAAACAACCTTAACCGCTGGTCGTCAGCGTATTGCTCATAATGGGCATCGCTTTTTAGGCACGGTTGGCTGGCGTCAAAACGAGCAAACCTTCGATGCATACCGCGCGCAATATCAAGCAACAGATGCTTTAAATGTTGATTACAGCTATATCTATAACGCGAATCGCATCTTTGGTTCAGACAGTGCCAAAGGCGATTTAAAAGGTGACTTCCACACGATAAACGTTAAGTACGCTCCATCAAAACAACACAAGTTTGCTTTTTATACTTACTTACTCGACTTTGACGGTGCAGCAACTGACACAGATACTTACGGCGTTGACTATAAATATTCATCAAACATAGGCAAAACATCTAAACTAGGCGTCAACCTTAGTTACGCTATGCAAAGCAACGGCGATAGCGCGACACCATCATACAACGCTAACTACTATTTAGCAGAGCTCAACGCCACTACAAAAGGCATTTTTGGTGCCGTTGGTTATGAGGTATTAGGCAGTGATAATGGCATTGGTTTTAGTACCCCCTTTGCAACCTTGCATAAGTTTAACGGCTGGGCTGACATGTTCTTAGCAACACCAATCAACGGACTAGAAGACTTCTACGTTAAAGTTGGTACTAAAGTATCTGGCGTGAAACTAACAGCCATTTTTCATGAATTTAAAGCCAATGAGGGCTCAGCAAACTATGGTAGCGAAATTGATTTAGTCGCAGCATATAAAGTGAACACGCAAGTTAGCGTGCTAGCAAAATATGCAATCTACGATGCCGACGATCACGGCGTCGATACAGACAAACTATGGCTAATGGCAACATTAAAATTCTAACCCTCACATGCTCCCACTCAAATTTTGAATGGGAGCACTCCCCACTTTCACACAAAATCAATGTTAAGCACTGATTAATTTAGATGCCCATAAACTGCATATCAGCTTGTTAAAGCGCCTAATATCAATTGACCAGTTCTTTGCTCTCTCACTAACTGAAATTGGTATAAACTTTTGTGATTAAAGATAGTGAAAGTTCATGTTAAGATTAGTTTCTATCTCGTGATTTAATTATCGATATCGCATTAACATTTGAGAAAACCATGACATTAAAGACTTTAAAACTTGCCTTATTATCACTGCTGCTAGTTGCTAGCAGCCAAAGCTATGCTTTTGATATAAGTGAACGTAAGGCATCTCAGCTAGTACAAAGTAAGTACAAAGCTAAGAAGTTATTGAAAGTTGAATCTATTTCGAGTCGTGGAACCAAAGCTTTTAAGATTAAAATCTTACTCAATAGCGGGCGTTTAAAAACAGTATATGTAAATAAGAAGAGCGGCAAAATATCAGAGCGTCAGCCGTAATACATTAAATTAAATCATCGCTTTACAAGGATTATCATGCGCATTTTAGTAATTGAAGACGAACCAATTTTACAAGAACAACTCGCCGCTATTCTCATCAAACAAGGTTACGCTGTAGATTGCGCTAGCGATGGCGAAGAAGGTTTATACCAAGGCACTGAATATCCATACGATTTAGCCATTATCGATTTAGGCTTACCAAAAATTGACGGCATTGAAGTCATTAAGCGTCTTCGTAAAAACGATAAAAACTTCCCAATTCTCATTTTGACTGCGCGTGACCAATGGCAAGAAAAAGTCATTGGCTTAGATTCTGGCGCAGACGACTACTTAACTAAACCCTTTGAAATGGATGAGCTGTTAGCTCGCGTGAAAGCCCTATTGCGCCGTAGCGTTGGCATGGCAAGTGCTACCCAGCAATTTGGCCCACTATCATTAGATTTAAATGCACAGTCTATCGCTGTTGACGGAACAGAAGTCGAACTTACCGCTTATGAATATAAAGTGATGGAGTATTTATTAACCCATCCTCATCAAGTAATTTCTAAAACGGTATTAACTGAGCATATTTACGATCAAGATTACGATCGTGATTCAAATGTTATTGAAGTGTTTGTTCGTCGCCTTCGTTTGAAGATCGATCCGGAGAATACAATTTCACCAATTGAAACCCTTCGTGGTCGCGGTTATCGCATTAACCCAGCAATTGCTAACGGCTAATACAGTCGCCGCTTATTAAGATGCTCAATTGAAAAAGTACTCATTACGCACCCGTATACTGATAATGGCCAGCTTATTAATGCTGGTCTTTTTTAGTATTACTGGTGCGATTTTAGATTCCGCATTTTCTAATGCAGCGAAAACCGCTGCCAAAGAAAAAATGCAGCTGCAAATTCTTAGTTTAATATCGAGTGCTGAGCAACAAGGGCGTGATTTAATCATGCCAAATTATCAATCTGATCCTCAATTTAATGAAGCTAGTTCAGGCCTTTATGGCTATGTTTTAGATCGAGCAGGTAGAGAATTATGGCGCTCAAGATCTGCCGTCTTAATTTCACCTGTCACAGCGCGTCCTGCCTTACCGGGTAAACAAAGCTTTAATCTTGATAACACGCACGCTGATATTGAGTTATTTGTTGCGACATACGGCACCATCGAAGAGAGCGAAGGCAAAGATTATCAATACACTTTTGTGGTGATGCAAGACAACCACAGCTATCGACAATCTATCATTAGTTACCGTGAAAACTTATGGCTATGGTTGAGTATTGTCGCCGTACTATTGTTAGCGGCACAACATATCTTACTCAGCCGCGGCCTTCGACCGCTTTACGATCTTGCTCACCATCTTAAAGATATTGAAGACGGTCGTAGTGAGTCCTTAAGTGGCAATTATCCAAAAGAGCTTAGTCGCCTAACAGGCAACCTCAATCGACTTATTGATAGCGAACGTCAACAGCGAGAACGCTACCATCAACGTCTTGGTGATTTAGCACATTCTCTTAAAACGCCTTTAGCTGTCATTAGTAATGCAGCAAGTGATCCTACAGATGAATTACGAACGATTGTTAAAGAACAAAGCACTCGCATGGACCAAATTGTTCGATATCAATTGCAACGCGCTGTTGTTAGCCAACAAATAACCAGTATTACTAAGGTCAATATTTTAGAGCAAGCTAAACAAATCAAGAGTGCGCTGGACAAAGTATATAAAGCCAAAGCCGTCATGTGCGACATTCATATTCCTGCAACAAGTGTTTTTCAAGGCGATCAAGGCGACTTATTAGAAATGCTGGGTAATTTCATGGACAACGCTTATAAATATGGCGCTGGTGAAGTTCGCGTCGCAGTGACAGAAGCAATCGAGTCAATTACCTTTATCGTTGAAGACAATGGTGTTGGTATTGAAGAATCACAACGTGAAAAAATTACCCAACGTGGCGCGCGATTAGATACCCAAGAAAATGGTCAAGGCATTGGCATGGCCGTTGTCGTCGATATTATAAAAGGCTATAACGGCGTAATTTCCATTAGCGAATCAGACTTACTCGGTGCTAAGTTTACTGCGACTTTCCCTAAGCATCACTATTAACCTTCGAACAACCTCACCTGCGCTAGAGGTGATAAGACCAGTAAAATGCTGCCAAAATCGGCGATTTGTATATACTATGTCGCGATAAGGTAATCTTTGCGACTTGTTTGCTTTGAACAAGCTAGATAAACTAGATTTATACGAAACTTCTCAAAACTAAGCAAGATTAAAGATTTACTCAGAGGATCACTGCAAGATGAGCGAAAATAAACAGATTTTATTGGTAAATGGCCCTAACTTAAATATGTTAGGCCAACGTGAGCCGGGCCATTATGGCGTTGCGACGTTGCCGCAAATTGTTGAGAAGCTAGCAAAACAAGCATCATCAATGGGCATTTCACTCGAACATGTACAATCCAATGCGGAGTTCGAGCTAATTGATGCAATTCATCAAACCAAGGCTGATTTTATTATCATTAACCCTGCGGCTTTTACACATACTAGTGTAGCGCTGCGCGACGCTATCTTGTCGGTAAATATTCCTTTTATTGAAGTTCATTTGTCTAACGTTCATAAACGTGAAGCATTTCGTCATCACTCTTACTTTTCAGACGTCGCCGTCGGAGTAATTTGTGGTTTAGGTGCTCGTGGTTATGAATACGCATTACAATCGGCAGCCGATGCGCTGCAGTCGTCTTAAAAATTTAAAAGAGAACAGTTATGGATATTCGTAAAATAAAGAAACTAATCGAACTAGTTGAAGAATCAGGCATTACCGAATTAGAAATTTCTGAAGGTGAAGAGTCAGTACGCATCAACCGCACTTCAGTTGTTGCTGCTCCTGTTGCCGTTGCTGCACCTGTTGCCGCTCCTGTAGCAGCTGCTCCAGTTGCTGCTGCGCCAGCAGCCGCTGCTCCAGCACCTGCTGTTGTTTCGGGTCATCAAGTTGTTTCTCCAATGGTTGGTACCTTCTACCGTGCATCTTCACCAGATGCTAAGCCATTCGTTGAAGTTGGTAGCAAAGTAAATATTGGCGACACGTTATGTATCGTTGAAGCGATGAAAATGATGAACCAAATCGAAGCTGATAAAGCCGGTACTGTTGTTGCAATCGAAGTAGATGATGCCGCACCAGTTGAGTTTGATCAGGTTCTAGTAATCATCGAATAAAGGCCACTTACTTATGTTAGATAAAGTAGTTATTGCCAACCGTGGTGAAATTGCCTTACGTATTTTGCGCGCTTGTAAAGAGATGGGCATAAAAACCGTAGCAATTCATTCAACGGCTGATCGCGACTTAAAACACGTATTATTAGCTGATGAATCATTATGTATTGGTCCTGCTCCAGCAGCACAAAGTTACTTAAACATCCCTGCAATTATCAGCGCTGCTGAAATCACTGGCGCTGTAGCGATTCACCCAGGTTATGGTTTCCTTGCTGAAAACGCTGACTTTGCTGAGCAAATTGAGCAATCAGGTTTCACATTTATTGGTCCTAAAGCTGACACTATCCGTCTAATGGGCGATAAAGTTTCTGCTATTGAAGCAATGCGTAAAGCTGGCGTACCTACCGTACCAGGTAGTGACGGCGTATTAGGTGACGACGATGCATTAAACATCAAGATTGCTAAGCGTATTGGTTACCCTGTTATCGTTAAAGCGTCTGGCGGCGGCGGTGGTCGTGGTATGCGTGTTGTTCGCGCCGAAGAAGAATTACTTGAAACTATCAAGTTAACCCGTGCAGAAGCTATCGCCTGTTTTAATAACGGCCAGCTTTACATGGAAAAATTCTTAGAGAATCCTCGTCATATCGAGATCCAAGTCTTAGCTGACGGGCAAGGTCATGCAATTCACTTAGGTGAGCGTGATTGTTCTATGCAACGTCGCCATCAGAAAGTTGTTGAGGAAGCACCTGCACCGGGTATCACTGAAGAAATTCGTCGTTTCATTGGTGAGCGTTGTGCTAAAGCATGTATCGATATCGAATATCGCGGCGCTGGTACTTTCGAGTTCTTATATGAAAACGGTGAGTTCTATTTCATTGAAATGAACACCCGTATTCAGGTAGAGCATTGTGTTACTGAAATGGTTACTGGCGTTGATTTGATCAAAGAGCAGCTTCGTGTTGCAGCGGGTCAACCATTATCAATTACTCAAGACGAAGTACAAATTCGCGGCCATGCTATCGAATGTCGTATTAATGCTGAAGATCCTGTAACCTTCATTCCAAGTCCTGGTGAAATCAAGCGTTTCCACGCACCAGGTGGTTTAGGAATTCGTTGGGATTCTCACATTTACGCTGGCTATAAAGTGCCACCGCATTACGATTCAATGATTGGTAAATTAATTACCTACGGTGAAAACCGTGGTATCGCCATCGCTCGTATGCGTAATGCATTAAGTGAAATGATTGTTGAGGGTATTAAAACCTCAACCGCACTGCAAGCGACTATTATGGAAGATGAAAACTTCCAAAACGGCGGCACTAACATTCATTACCTAGAGAAAAAGCTAGGTTTGTAATATTGCTGTTGTAATACTTTAAAAGTCCCATTTTTTAGTGGGACTTTTTTATGTCTACGATAAACACTTTACCTTTAAATAGAATTCAAACTACCCAACACCATTTTTCTTTAAGAACAACAAAGCTTTCCGATAAATCCAAGCACCAGCATTAGCAATGCGCTATAATCGCGCCAAATTTCATCAACCGACGATAAAGCGATGCCTTGGATTCAACTTAAAATTAATGCGACAGATAAGAACGCCGAAGCACTTGGTGACATATTATCTGACAGCGGTGCCCTATCGGTGACTTTTTTAGATGCCAAGGATAATCCTGTCTTTGAGCCTATGCCTGGCGAAACGTTATTATGGGGCGATACTGACATTGTCGCGTTGTATGAAGGTGAAACAGATATGGTTCCTGTTATGGCCTATCTAAACGATCAATTTGGCAATGATTTTCGTTACAAACTAGAGCCGCTAGAGGACAAAGACTGGGTGCGTGAGTGGATGGATCAATTCCACCCAATGCAATTTGGCGAGCGTTTATGGATTTGCCCAAGCTGGTGTGATGTACCAAACCCTGATGCGGTTAATGTAATGTTAGATCCGGGGCTGGCTTTTGGCACTGGTACTCACCCTACAACAGCGCTGTGTTTACAATGGTTAGATGGTCAAGATTTAGCAGACAAAACCGTTGTTGATTTTGGCTGTGGCTCCGGCATTTTAGCTATCGCCGCCCTAAAACTAGGTGCTAAGCGTGTTGTTGGTATTGATATCGACCCACAAGCTATTTTAGCTAGTAAAGAAAACGCTAAACGTAACGGCGTTGAAAACAAAATCGAACTATATTTGCCACAAGATCAACCACAAGACTTAGTCGGTGATGTGTTAGTTGCTAATATACTTGCCGGCCCATTAGAAGAATTAGCGCCATTAATGCAAGGGTTAGTTAAAAAAGGTGGCCCGTTAGCGTTATCTGGTCTATTACCATCGCAAGCTGAAAAGCTGCGTGAAGTTTATGGTCAATGGTTTGATATGGCTCCAGCGACTCTGCAAGATGAGTGGATCCGCTTAAACGGCATCAAGAAGTAATACCACGGTCATTTAGTAACCAGCTAGGCTGGTTACTAAAAACCAACAATTCACTATTTTTTGACACTTTTTTATCAAATCTTCGTAACATGAATGGTTTGCAAGCCCTATTCTTACTCACTTCTTAAAATATTTTTTGTTTTAATCGGCACAAAGTCACATTTTTAATCAGTCAAGAAAAATAATTGCATTTCGATTAAATATTGAGCTTTTCAATTGATATAAAAATGCGTACTATACGCTCCCCTGACGAATTGAGGTAAATATCGTATGAAGATTGGACAGTACCAATTAGCCAATCCGCTCATTTTAGCCCCTATGGCCGGTATCACTGATAAACCATTTCGCGAGCTATGTTTTAAACTTGGCGCCGGAATGACCGTCTCGGAAATGTGTTCTTCGAATCCTAAAGTATGGACGAGCAGCAAATCAACGCATCGCATGACTCATACTGATCAAGCAGGCGTTCGCAGCGTGCAAATTGCAGGTAGCGACCCTGAAGAAATGGCAGCCGCCGCTCAGTTCAATGTTGAGCAAGGTGCACAGATAATCGATATTAATATGGGTTGTCCCGCCAAAAAGGTGAACAAGAAACTTGCTGGTAGCGCATTGTTACAGCACCCGGATGTAGTGAAAGATATTCTTCACTCAGTGGTCAATGCGGTTGATGTACCAGTAACACTAAAGATTCGTACCGGTTGGGATACTGACAATCGCAATGGCGTTGACATTGCAAAGCTGGCACAAGATGCCGGCATTCAGTCTTTAGCCGTACACGGTAGAACCCGTAAATGTATGTACAAAGGTTTTGCTGAGTTCGACACTATTAGAGCAATCAAGCAGGCGATTTCGATTCCTGTGGTTGCCAATGGTGACATAACAACACCGGAGAAAGCACGGGACGTATTAGATTACACCGGTGCCGATGCCATAATGATTGGTCGTGGAGCCCAAGGTAACCCTTGGATATTCCGGGAGATCAATCATTACCTAACAACGGGAGAGAAGCTTACACCAGTAAATGCTACTGAAGTAAGTGAAACATTACTCAACCATGTGCGCGCGTTGCACGAGTTTTACGGCGACTTTTTAGGGGTTCGTATAGCTCGCAAACACATAGGTTGGTATCTCAAGGAACAGCGTAATGAGTTACGCCAAGAGCTATTTAAGATAGAGACTGCTGATGAACAATTAGCAGTATTAAATCGCATTTTTACAGATAATATTTAATTAAGAAGAGCAAATTTCACATGTTTGATCAAAACACTAGCACTACCACTGACAATCCATTAACAGTTGAACCAATCCAACTAGCAAACGGTACAGTACGTCCACAATTATTACGTGACTCAGTAAAGCGTGCAGTAAGCAACTTTTTTGCTCAATTAGACGGCGAAGAGCCAACAGAAGTCTACGAAATGGTTTTATGTGAAATGGAACGTCCATTATTAGACCTAACAATGCAATTTACTCGCGGTAACCAAACTCGCGCTGCAAACTTACTAGGTATCAACCGTGGTACTTTACGTAAGAAATTAAAAAAATACGGCATGAACTAAGAACCACTTAGTTTATAACGAATTGAAACCCCGTTGCTTTTTTAAGTAGCGGGGTTTTTTATTGTCTAAATCTAACTCAAATCACACGCTAACCCACGCCAAACAAGGATAGCTCACATTTAAACCAATACATTGTCACCCTGTAATCTACTGTAAAAAATAATTTTGTTACAAATTTGACACTGTCAAATACTTGACTACATTTTATTGGGGTCTAAGGGTCGCAAATGTACACTACCACTGTATTTAAGCACTTCTTTAGCTACTCCAATTGGTACCATTATTATAATAAAACAGAGATAACTATATGTTTAAATGCAATAAAGCAGCAAAAGCTGTAAAAATCGCCCTTCTCACAAGTGCAACGGCAGCGGCAACCGCATTCGCATCTACAAGCGCCTTTGCAAATGAAGAAGAAAAGAAAAATGTTGAACGCATTGAAGTCACAGGTTCAGCAATCACCCGTACAGATTTAGAAGGCGCTCTGCCAGTAACTACAATTTCTAAGGAAGATATTGTTAGAACTGGAGTAACTAGCGTTCCTGATCTAGTGGCTCAAATCCCACAAATGCAAGGTTTTACAACTGCAGGCGAATCTGTTGGCGGCAGCGGTGGTGGTGTTCAAACTGCCTCTCTTCGTGATTTAGGCGGTGCTTATACATTGGTATTGCTAAACGGCCGCCGCATGGCTACTTCTGGCTCTGGCGCTACCGTGGATTTGAACTCAATTCCATTATCAGCCATCGAGCGTGTTGAAGTACTTACAGATGGTGCATCTGCGCTATATGGTTCTGACGCAATTGCCGGTGTAATTAACTTTATCCTTAAAAAGGATGTTGATAAAACGACGGTTACCGCTCGTTTTGACAAGCCTCAAGAAACAGGTGGCGAAAGTAGTAATTTCAGCATCTCAACTGGTTTTGGTAGCTTAGACGATGACGGATTCAATGTAATGGTCTCGTATAGCCGCGATCAACAGAGTCAACTGCGTTCAGTTGACCGTGATTTTGCCAAAACGGGTTTCTTACCATTTACTTTTAATGACCAACAACTTGTTTCTATCTCAGGTTCATCAAATGCGATTCCAGGCAATGCTTATGTCACTTACAACACACGTGATGACGATGGTGCTCTGGTTTATGTAAAAGCAGCAGCTGACGCACCTAAAATCGACGACATGGGAAATACCATTGTCGATGCTGATGGCTTTAGTCTTGATAAAGACGGTAATCGTATAAATAAAACGGCAACTTACAGCGTAAATCCATATCGCGTCGCCAACGGCGATTGTCATAATCAAAGTGCTCCTTCAACAAGCAGTAAAGCCTGTGTATTTGACTACACTAGCACCCTAGAGATTGCCCCAGAAAGCGAACGCGACAATCTATTCCTTCAAGGTATTATGCAGCTTGGCGAAAGTGCTGAGCTCTATGGCACTGTATCTTGGTCTGACTTTGCATTGACATCACGTATTGCACCGTACCCAACTGGTGGTATTGCACTCGATTATGATTCAGCATTAGTGCAAGACAACGTTATTCCACACTTACCAGATCAAATAAAAGCAGATGCAACCGGCAAGATTTCGGCGCGATGGCGTGCGCTACCGGGCGGTAATAGAACTAATGAATACCATACTGAAACAACGCATATTGTAACGGGACTGCGCGGCGAATACGAAGAGGTCAACTACGACTTCGCGATTACAAAGGCTGATGCTCAACGTGATAATAACCGTTTAACTGGTTATCCAATCGAAAAACCTTTCTTAGATTTACTGAAATCTGGCCAAGTGAATTTATTTGATTCTCCTGAAAACTTGAGCGATGACCAAATTGCGCTTGTTAAAGACACTATGTACAGCGGTTTATGGGAAAGCACAGATACAAGCTTACTTTCTTTAGAGGGTAAGGCGTCGATGGCTATTGCAGAATTAGATGCTGGTGAAATGTATATTGCTGCTGGTTTTGATTATCGCGAAGTTGACTACTCACGCAGCAATAGTGCCGCCAATGATGATGAAATCATTTTATTTGAATCAGCGTCACCAATTTACGATTTATCGCGTGAAACCTACGGTATCTTTGTTGAAACAGTAACACCGTTGACTGATGAATTAGAAATCACAGCGGCTTTGCGTTATGACAGTATCGGCGCTACAACAGATTCTCATCGTGCATCGGGCAATCAGGTCGTCAATAGCGATGTTGATGACACAACGTATAAAGTCAGTGCAGTATATCGTCCAAACGAAGAGTGGGTAATCCGCGCGTCATTTGGTACTGGCTTCAAAGCACCATCAATGCGTCAAATCGCAGAGCCACGTGTTGAGTTTGGCGTTACTTCAGTTGCTTATGATTGTCCACTTTCGTCAAGCCACCCGTTACGTCAATACTGTCACAGCGACAAGCTACAATACGATGTGTTCCGTGAAGGTTATGCCGATTTAAAACCTGAAACTTCTGAGCAAATTTCAGCAGGTTTTGTCTATGCACCAGACAGCAGTTTTAGTTTTGGAATGGATTACTGGCAGGTCGATCTTGAGGAGCAAGTAGCTCGATTAACTCAAGATCAAATTTTCAATAACCCTGAGCTTTATAATGACTTATTCACCACGAAACTAGATAAAGGTACGGGTGATCAAGTCCTTGCTGTTATTCAAGCAGCTGTAAACATCGGTCAAGCTAAAAATAGTGGTCTAGATTGGCACTTGAGCAAAACAACTGAGTTTTCATTCGGTGAATTAAAAATTTCGTGGAATGGCACGTACGTGATTGAAAGCGAAAGCTTACGTGTTGGTACAGATAACATTTGGGACAGTTCATTAGGTCGTGTTGATTCTGGTTCGGTAACATTCCGAACTATCATGAACTTAACTAACACCTTTAGCCACGGCGATTTCTCGCACACTGCTCGTATTAAATACCGTAGCTCATACGACGATGTAATCGTTGATGATGCTGTACTAGCAAGTGACTGGAGCGAAGGTGGTTACACTGCCCAACTAGTTATCCCTTCATACGTATTAGTTGACTGGTTAACAAGCTATCACGTGATGGAAGGTTTAGATGTTAGTGTTGGCGTGAAAAACTTATTTGATAAGAAGCCACCGTTAACACTTAATGGCGATGCAGGTCACCAAGTGGGTTACGATCCGCGCTATGCCGATCCATATGGTCGTACTTTCTACTTGAATGCTAGCTACACGTTCTAATAAGAACTAGACGTCATTGCTTAACGTAAGACAAAGGCTTGATATTAACGTGAGTTAATTCAAGCCTTTCTTATGCCAACGAGTAAAGTCTACTCAACAAAAGACTAACAATATTCCTCTCGAATCTAGTTTCAATATCCATTAACATAGTCTCAAACATTACTTCATTACGAACACCATTCATGACTGAGCTATCCGCGTCTAATACCCAACAATTCAATCGTGGTGTCATCGACTCTATGCCACTGGTTTTAGGGGGAATTCCCTTTGGTGTTATCTTTGGTACCTTAGCGATGAACGCTGGTTTTGATATTTGGCAAACCATAGGTATGTCGAGTATTGTTTTTGCAGGTTCAGCACAGTTTGTTGCTGTGGGCATGCTAGCGGCAGGCACCTCAATGGGCTTTATTATTGGTGCAACCATCATTATTAATCTGCGTCATCTTATTTATGCAGCGAGCATGTTGCCGCATGTAAAGCATTTACCGCAGCGCTGGCGAGTACCACTGGGCTTTTTATTAGTTGATGAAGTGTTTGCAGCGACCTATCCACGGTATTTACAAAATCCACAATCAAACAATAATCACTGGCACTATTTGGGTGTTGGAGTGTCATTTTTTGTCAGTTGGAACATTGCTACTGTTGTTGGTATTTTCTTTGGCGCCAATGTCGAAGGTATTGGTAGTTGGGGGTTAGATTTTGCAATGTCAGCAACATTCATTGGCATGGTGATGCCTCATCTGGTTAATAAACCAATGATTGCGGGTGTTTTAACGAGTGGCGTAGTTGCGCTAGCCACCTATCATCTTCCTCACAAAATGGGATTAGTTATCGCATCAATCAGCGGTATGGCGGTGGGCTATTATTTAGATTCTCGACGAGAGGTAACTGAAAAGTAATGAATATTTGGTTATTAATTGCCTTGATGGCACTTGTCACATTTAGTATTCGTTATGCGCTTTATGCCAGAGCAAATGCCATCACATTACCGGCTAAGCTAGAACGTGCATTAAAGTTTAGTGCGCCTTGTGTGTTAACTGCGATTTGGGTGCCAAGTGTTTTAATGCCAAATGGCGAAATAGATATTACATTAACCAATCCCTATTTCATCGGTGGTTTTGTGGCGGTTGTTATCGGTTTATGGAAGAAAAATACCTTGCTGACGATAGTCGTCAGCATGGTATGTTTTTTCACTTACAAATGGTTTATTGGCTAGAAACCGTACTGATAAACGTCCCCTTCTACGGGCAAGCGGCGAATCCAATAAAGCTTATCTTGCGCTGGAGAAACGCTATAGTGATGAACGAAGTTAGCCCCTGTCTCCATGATTAATGTTTCATGCTGACTCAGCAGATCACGGCGCCAAACACCTGAACCACTGCGGTAGAAATACAATTGATTATCGATGATGCGCCAATTTAACCAATTAGTTCGATCGAAATCTTTAATGACTAGCTCTTCTGAATCTGCACTCAATTTTTTTCGCCACAATCCATCAACACTAAGCTTTGAATAATATAAATAGTCCCGCCACATTTGGCCACTATAGCCACCAAATGTGGTTAGTTGACTATGTGTTCCCGTTTCACGCTGATAACGCCACAATTGCCAATGACCGGACTTATTCGCGCTGTAGATAATATCGCTACCCTTACTCTCGTCATAATTGACAACATAAGCCGCATGGGATTCACCGAAGAGTTTATGTAGTTTTTTATTATCAATATCGATTTCATACACAGCGCCGAGCTTTGAAAACAGTAAACGCTGGCCATTGTTCGATAATTCATACCGAACAAATTTCAGCTCAAATGGCAATTCAACGTCCACTATTTGTGGCTCGTCGTTGTTGAACTGCCACCAGTGATGTCCTTTATAGCGGGTTGATAACACCATTTTTCGGTTTTCTTGTACGCGAGGCAACAGCTCGATGCCACCACTTTGTTGCCAAAGTTGTTGCTCCTGAGTTGCTATATCAAATGCCATAACATCACTTTTAACGAGCGAATTACTCACTAATAGCGATGCTTGTTTGTCAGTATTAATGATCGCTAATGAATTTATCGCTGACGTCAGTTGTTGTAATTTTACTACCGCACCATTATTTGTTGATAATTGATATATCACGCGCTCATCAGCCACGATTAAATCATGATTATTGGGATGCCATACAATGTTCTTCAACCTTTTATTCACTTGAAAAGTGTTTTGTACCGCTTGGCCTTGGTACACAATAACTTGAGTTTCGTTCTCGGTTACATACCGTAAAATCGCTAAATCGCCGGTCTGCTGATTGGCAGAAAACGAGAAATCACCACGCGTATTATTGTCACTACTCGGGTTGGTGACTTGTTGTAGTTGTTGAGTTGCTAGGTGGAAACTAAATACTTGATAGGGGTGCGATTTACTCATTCGTTTATTAAAATAAAATTTTCGGTCTGCTCCCCAAGCCATCACCGCTGGCGGTTGTTCACAGTTAAATAACGATGTCGAGCTAACAGGTACAATAGTATATAAAGAGACAACACAATTCGGACTACTCTGCGTATAAATAATTTCTGTACCTTCAGGACTCAGTACTCCATAAGCATTATTTAGCAGTGTCTTTTGTTGATGAGTTTGTGGGTCATAAACGACGATATTCTGTTCGTTTTTTGCATCCAAATGATGAAACAAAACGCTTTGTCCATCACGACTTGCCGATAGTTTATATTCCCATCCTTTTAACGCTATCAAAGGCCCATTGATTAATGTCAGTTTTGATGGGGATTGTTGTGGCGAATAAGACTGCCAAATTATCAAACCGCCAATGACGATTAGAATTATGCTGCGAATACTTACAAATACAGATTTAATAGCATTCGGTTTTGGTTCTAGCGTCGGTACTTTCTCATTTACATCATCGGCAGCTGCTACCTCTGACACGTCAACTGCTAGTCGATACCCTTGCGTTGGAACCGTTTCAATCACATCACGATCAGTTAGCGCGGCAAAGTGGGCCCGTAACAATGAAACAGTACGATTAATTGCCCCCTCTCCAACCACTCTGTTATTCCAAACATCTGTAATGAGCTGCTCTCGAGTAACCAACATCCCTTTAGCGGTGACTAAGCTCTGCAACAAACTAAAAACCTTGGGCTCCAATTGACGCTTTTTATCGCCTTTTTGCAACAACCGCTGCGCCGAATCAAAAACAACACCGGCAATAATAAGCGTCATATAACAACGTATCCTATTGAATTAATTTACTTTTACAAAACATAACAAAAACATAACGAAAATATAAGCTCAAAATATGTCTGAAAATGACAGACCATGATTTTATGACGCTGACTCCATTTACAACAATAAAAGAGAGAAATTATGCGTCGTAAAATTTATCTATTTGCTCCGTTACTTGCCATTATTGGGCTTATTTCAGGATGCAATGGTTCTTCAAAAACTACAAGTGATTCAGTTAATATTCCGTTACCTGAGAATATAGAGTCAGTAAATATTCAAGATAGAAAATACTACATTGCCAAACCTGAAAAAAACTTCAGCCCTCAAAAGTCCTTTAAGCTACTACTAGCTTTTCACGCTTCCATGCAAAGCGCAAAAGATATGCAAGAACTGGCTAAATTTGAAAAAGATAGCAACAACTATCTCGTTGTTTACCCGCAATCAAAAGTCGAAGAATGGAATGAAGGTTGTGACTGTAACAAACCGCACCGTTTGGGCATTAACGATCTAGGATTTGTCGAAAATGTCGTTAAAGACATCAAGAAAAACTACAACATTATTGACGACGAACTCTACGCAGTGGGCTTTTCTCAAGGCGCTTTATTCACTCAAAATCTAATGTGCAATAGCCAACTAAAATTTAAGGCTATTGCCTCCATTGCAGCGCCAATGTCGCAACAATTATCTGAGAGTTGCCAGATAGACAACGACACAAATTACCTGCTTGTACAAGGAGAGGCAGATACCGTATTACCTTATCAAGGCAAGCCAAGCGGCAACTTTGCATTAATTGGAAGTGAACAAGCAATCGATCTGATCGCAAAACAAAATAATATTGAAAACGCACCGGAGATAACCAAAAAAGAGTTAATCTCAAAACATACCTATCAAAACGAATTCCATATTAACCAACTTGTTGCTATTGCGGATGCAGGCCATCGATGGTCTTTCGACGGATTTGATACAAGTAAAGAAGTTCTCAATTTCTTCGATTCAGTGAGTACTAAAAAGCTAGATCCTAATTCCAGCTTATATCGTGTAACAGATAACAATGGCGTCAAAGACATTCATGTTCGTAGCATGGGATTAGAGCACTCAGGTCCGGCAGTTATTTTGTTGTCTGGTTTCAACAAAAACTACCATGCCGATAGCGCTTGGTTTTCGTTACTACAGCCACTTATTGCAAAAACACATCGCGTTCATGTTATCGAGCGTCTTGGCAATGGCTTTAGTACATATAGCGATACCCCTTCTTATACTGCCTTTGCACCACTGCTCGATGAAACACTAGCCTTGCTTGATGAGCAAGAGATAGTCATGGTTAGCTTTGCCAGCAGCAACATACTAGCTCAAGCATGGAAAGATTTACCTGATTCAAAAACATCATCGACACTCAAAGGTATGTTGTGGATTGACCCTGATATTTTCCTACCCCATTCGATTGCCCACTATCAAGATTGGCCTGTTTCTTTATACCGTCAAATTGAAGACCGTCTAATTCCCCACCTTGAAGCTGGTGGCTGGACTGAGCGCTCTCGAGGAAAACTAGTATTAGAACGTGAAGAGCACGAACAACTCATTAGTGATGATTACATCAATGACATGGATTGGACATATTACGATCTCATCAGCCAACAGCGCCTCAATATTGATAAACAGATCACTAGAGCCAAGGAAGTAATCAATTACCACGATGATTTAATTACCATGCAAACAGCTGAAGTATCGTCTGATACGCCTATCTCAATCATTGATACTGATTTTGAAACAGCAGACATCGAAAATGCAGAAACCAGCGAAGAAGCCGCAAAGCTGACCAAGTGGCAGCAAGAAGGCACTCAATGGAGCAAACTCATTAGCGAGCGCTCTAATGGTCAATATATTTTTCTTGATAACAGCGCCCACATGGTCGTATTCGAGCACCCTAAGCCTATTATTGATGCTATTAAAGCGCTAATGAATGAATAATTAAACAAACTTATAAAAATATAACGATGTCCCTTTTGCGTCATAACGAAAGTTATGGCGCCTTTTTAAAATAATGTCACTTCATCATGATCTTCGAGCTGTTCAGCGGCAATCGCTGATTTTCCAGTGAGCTGTTGATAAGCCAGTCGCTCATCTTCAGTTGTATAGGTGGCTGAGTTGATATAGAGGAACTCATCGATATCGATTGGGTATTTGCTATCACATTTAAAACTAAGCTGTGTCATCGACGCACTCATGTGAGCCATAATTTGTGTAACGCGATCTTGAAACTGAATCGACTCAATACCATGTTGTGCATTATTGATGACTTGATTCGCAATTAAATCATATTCGCCATCCATCAGTTGCCCGTGCGACAACTTGCCACCTGATTTAAGGTGCTCAATTGTATTAGTAAAATAGTGACAAATTTGATTAATTTCTTTGGTGGACAGTTCAATGCAATCTTGAATATGTTGAGATCATAGTGGGAATACTTTACGACCGAATTGGGGGATTGATTGTGCTAACTTCTCGGCAGTTTGCTTCTCTTTTTCCAGCTGCTCTACTTTATATGCTAATTTTTTATGCTTTTTCAGCAAAGAATTCATTGCCTGCTGTTTAATGTAGCCCAAGGTAATATCTGCAAACACCAAACAAACAGCAATCACGACTAAAATCAGAGGAGGGCTAAAACTAGCAAGCAAAACAGCAACTAAGCTCAATATTCCTGTTGGAAGCTTCAAAAGATATTGCTCGATATTTATCATCAGTAAATCCTTTACGTATCACTGCTAGTTTATTCGTGGAGTACTCAACATAAAGCATGAGATTTTGATATGCAATCAATCGCCAAAAACAATTTTAAAGGACCAAGCACGTGAATTAATTCGTTAAATCACAACGTGGTATGAGCAATTGTTTATTAATTTTGAGATATAGCGAATATTTTTGCCACATAGATCACATTTTCTTGTAAAATGAGCGCCAAAATTTTGAGTCGACTCACACACTTTTATGAGATGAAAGTGTTTATGATTAACTTCTTTACATAAGATGTTGAATGATAAAAACTTTTATACAACTTTAATTTATGAGGCTTCATCCACATGTCAGCATCAAGACCTATCAAACGTGCTCTACTAAGCGTTTCAGATAAAACAGGTATCGTCGAACTCGCCACAGCACTAGATGCACGCGGCGTAGAAATTCTGTCTACAGGCGGTACGGCCAAATTGCTGGAAGCAAATGGGATCAACACAATCGAGGTATCAGATTACACCGGTCACCCTGAAATCATGGACGGTCGTGTAAAAACATTACACCCAAAAGTTCACGGCGGCATTTTAGCGCGACGCGGTATGGATGAAGCGGTTATGGAAGCTAACAACATCAATCCAATCGACATGGTTGTTGTTAACTTATACCCATTTGCAGATACTGTCGCTAAAGAAGACTGTTCATTAGAAGATGCGATTGAAAATATCGATATCGGCGGTCCTACAATGGTTCGTTCAACGGCTAAAAACCACAAAGACACGACGATTATCGTTAACGCTAGTGATTATGATCGCGTGATTAATGAAATGAACGAAAACGATGGCGCGACAACTTATCAAACACGTTTTGACTTAGCTATTGCCGCATTTGAGCACACTGCCGCGTATGATGGCATGATCGCTAATTACTTCGGAACCATGGTACCGTCTCATCGTGAAGAAAGCAGCGAAGACTCTAAATTTGCACGTACTTTCAACACCCAGCTAGTTAAACAACAAGATTTACGTTACGGCGAAAATAGCCACCAACAAGCGGCTTTTTACGTTGAAGCAAATCCAGTTGAAGCCTCTGTATCTACTGCGAAGCAATTACAAGGTAAAGCACTATCGTTCAATAACATCGCTGATACTGATTCAGCATTAGAATGTGTTAAAGAATTCAATGAACCAGCGTGTGTTATCGTCAAACACGCTAATCCGTGCGGCGTGGCCATTGGCGAAGACATTCTTGGTGCTTACGATCGCGCTTTCAAAACCGATCCAACATCAGCGTTTGGCGGCATCATTGCCTTTAACCGTGAACTAGACGCGGCAACAGCGCAAGCTATCGTTGACCGTCAGTTTGTTGAAGTGATTATTGCGCCAACTGTTAGCGACGAAGCGGTAGCTATTGTTGCGGCTAAGAAAAACGTTCGCTTATTAGCCTGTGGTGAGTTTAGCGCTAAAGACGCTGGCCTTGATTACAAGCGTGTTAACGGCGGTATGTTAGTGCAAGATAAAGATTTAGGCATGGTAACGCGTGACGATCTAAAAGTTGTGTCAAAA
This sequence comes from uncultured Gammaproteobacteria bacterium, assembly GCA_913060565.1. GTDB lineage: Bacteria > Pseudomonadota > Gammaproteobacteria > Enterobacterales > Psychrobiaceae > Psychrobium. The sequence goes on from CAJXRU010000002.1 coordinate 41,397, forward strand.
CGTCAGCCAAGCGAGCAAGAACTTACTGACTTAATGTTTTGTTGGAAAGTCGCTAAATTTGTTAAGTCTAATGCGATTGTTTACGCCCGTGACGGTATGACTATCGGTGTTGGCGCTGGCCAAATGAGCCGTGTTTACTCAGCTAAGATCGCTGGCATCAAAGCAGAAGACGAAGGCCTTGTAGTTCCTGGTAGCGTGATGGCATCTGATGCCTTCTTCCCATTCCGCGACGGCATCGATGCAGCAGCGGCAGCAGGTATTACTTGTGTTATTCAACCGGGTGGTTCGATTCGTGATGAAGAGATTATTGCGGCGGCTGATGAAGCGGGTATGACAATGGTATTTACAGGTATGCGTCATTTTAGACACTAAGCTTGTTAAAGTCTCTCAGTGAAATGATGTGCATTATTCACTGAGTCGTTCCCTTAAAAGTTTCAATACGCACATCAGTTACTTTTCGTAATGAAATACTTCCATGTATTTCACCCTACGGGCCAGCCGAAGGCTGTTCAAATTGGTTCCATACCAATTTGTGCTTCGCTAAGTAAATGCTTTAAGCATCTACATAGCAGGCTAATTTGATAACAAGTATTAGGAAGATATCTGTTATACGAAAAGTAACCAAAAGATTACATTGTCTGGAACAATTTATGCCAGCTTTAGCTGGTCTGAAAGACAAATGACATGGATGTCATTTGTAAAAGGCGACCCGTGATTAGTTGCCACTCTTTATTACAATGCTCGACTTACGAAACCGCTTTTGATGTGCATCCTGCACCAAAAGCTAAAAAATCATCCCTGATTTTATCTTCTATCGAGTATTTCCATAAAGACAACTAATGACGGGACTAACAATCAGCGCACTCGGATAATGCTCCGATTTAAGACGCTAATAGGATCATTTGTCTATGAACATTTTAATTATTGGTAGTGGTGGCCGTGAGCATGCGCTTGCTTGGAAAGTTGCTCAATCGAGCAAGGCGACTCAGGTGTTTGTTGCACCAGGAAATGCGGGTAGCGCGTTAGAAGATAAAGTATCGAATGTTGATATTGACGTGTGTGATATCGAAAAACTTATCGCGTTTGCTAAAGACAACAATGTTGAAATGACTATTGTTGGCCCAGAAGCGCCATTGGTTATCGGTGTGGTTGATGCTTTTGAAAAAGCAGGCTTAAACTGTTTTGGTCCACGTGAAGGCGCTGCACAACTTGAAGGCTCTAAAGCGTTTACTAAAGACTTCTTAGCACGTCACGATATTCCAACGGCGTGGTATCAGAACTTTACTGAAATTGATCCAGCCATCGCGTATGTACGTGAAAAAGGTGCACCAATTGTGATTAAAGCCGACGGCCTAGCCGCTGGTAAAGGCGTGATTGTGGCGATGACACTTCAAGAAGCGGAAGACGCCATCAAAGACATGCTAGCAGGCAATGCTTTTGGTGAAGCCGGTAGTCGCGTGGTTATCGAAGAGTTCTTAGATGGCGAAGAAGCATCTTTTATTGTCATGGTTGACGGTGATAACGTATTACCAATGGCAACTAGCCAAGATCACAAGCGTGTTGGCAATGGTGATACGGGTCCTAATACTGGCGGCATGGGTGCTTATTCTCCAGCACCCGTAGTAACGCAAGAAATGCACGATCGCATTATGGAACAAGTTATCTACCCTACGGTTAACGGCATGAAAGCTGAAGGAAATACCTACACTGGTTTCCTATACGCGGGTTTGATGATTATGAGCGACGGCACACCTAAGGTTATTGAATACAATTGCCGATTCGGCGACCCTGAGACACAACCGATCATGATGCGTTTGCAATCAGATTTAGTTGAATTAGTTCAAGCGTCATTCGATAAGCGCCTTGATCAAATCGACGCTAAATTCGATTCACGCGCTGCTGTTGGTGTGGTCTTAGCGGCTGGTGGTTACCCTGCAAGTTATGCCAAAGGCGATGTGATTTCAGGTATAGCAAAGGCCACTAACGACGCTAAAGTGTTCCATGCAGGCACAAAAGTAGTTGATGGCAATGTGGTCACAGCGGGTGGTCGTGTACTTTGTGCAACAGCACTTGGTGAAACGGTTACAGCTGCCCAAGCTAGTGCATATGAGCTAACTAAAGCCATTGATTGGAATGGTGTTTTTTATCGTACCGATATCGCTTACCGCGCAATAGAGCGTGAAAATCAATCATAGTTGATGTCAATGACCAGCGCTATAAATAAGCGCTGGTCATTATCCACATAATACCAATTCACTGATAACTGAACCAATTAACCTATTGAGAAAACACCTTAGAAAGTGTATAAATTAGTAGATATTTTGAATAGTTAGTTGTCTTTGTAATATCTAAATTTTTCCAACGTAGAAGTCATTAAAAATGTGGACATCAAAAGATGAGCCATCACCTAATGATGCAACTAACCTAGCAGCATGAATAAAGGAATTCGATTTGGTCTCTCACCCAAACGACTCGGGTCAACAAGAAGATAAAAAACAACCCAAGCGTTCATTGCGTGGCAAACTAACAATTTCATTAATCATTAGTAGCATTATCATATTGTTGCTAACCTTTGCTGGTTTCGTCATGTACGACAAAACCACTCACCGCACCGACTATATCAATGAAATAGACGCTATTAGCCTTGCTATATCCAACAATAGTGGCATCGCATTAGCTGAAAATAATCATCAAATGGCGATAACGGTTTTAGAATCGTTAAAGTATCATCCTAATATTCGCTATGCTCGGCTTTCTGACAATGATCACAATGACATAGCAACGTATGTAAACAATTGGAATCTAAAAAGTTTATCTGAAAACAAACAGCCTGCTGTTATTATTAACAATGATGCGATTGAGATATTCAAAGATGTAACCGTTAATGATTTTATTATCGGTTATTTACACGTCGTTGCAGACACTGAAGAACTACAATCTCGACAATTTGAGTTTATCTATATCGGTGGTGCGCTGCTTCTTCTCGCCATTATTATCAGCGCTGTGATGTCGAGTAACATTGTAAAATCGGTGACCAAGCCATTATATAATCTCGCCAATTTTTCACGCCAAATAACACGCGATAAAGATTATGATCAGCGAGCACCAGCGAGTAAGGTACGTGAAATCGACACCTTAGTTAGCAGCATCAATGGTATGTTAGGTGCAATTTCGGGTGCACAAAACGCACTCAAAGAAAGTAAAGAGCGATTATCGCTAGCGCTAAAAGGCGCTGGTGAAGGTCTTTGGGATCTCAATCTAGATACGCAAAAGCTATTTCTCGATAAACATAGCACCGCCGTCTTGGCCATGGGTGATGAAGACGTTTTACTGAGTATGCGTCAGCTTGTCGAAAAAATTCATCCGGGTGATCGCGCTCGGTTTTCAGAATATAGCAGAGCATTTATTGCCAACAATCAAAAGCATTTCAATATTGAGTTTCGGGCAAATGCTGATACGCATTGGGTATGGTTACGGCTCACTGGTGAGATATCGCGTTGGGACGACAATCAGGTGCCACAGCGTTTAACTGGAACGCTATTAGACATAACAAAACAACGAGAAACACAGGCTCAGGTCGCGCTATACGCCTCTGTATTTGATAATACTAATGATGCGATTGCCATTCTTGATGCTCATTACAATGTCGTTGCCATTAATATGGCCTTTACCGACATTACTCAGTACTCAGTGCTTGAAATGAAAGGGAAACCACTACCCGTTCTTAGCCAATTGATGAATCGTGATGAAATAGAAACGCAGTTAAATACTAGTGGGCACTGGCAGGGTGAAGTAAGCGATCATCGTAAAGATGGCTTTCAATATGTGTTAGAACTAGCACTCAATGCCGTAAAACCATCGGATGAGCAAGATTTTAATTATGTCGTCGCTGTTTTTTCTGACATTACCCAACGTAAGAAAACCCAAGATGAATTATTTTACATGGCTAACTACGATCCGCTGACCAAATTAGCGAACCGTGCAATGTTCCATAATTCATTCTCCCATGCCATTACCAATGCGCGACGTAATGAACAAACGTTAGCTATTTTATTCATCGATTTAGATAAATTTAAACTCGTTAATGACACATTAGGTCACAACGCTGGCGATGAATTACTCATTCAATCAGCAAAAAGATTAAAGAGCCACGTACGACAAACCGATATTGTTTCACGATTGTCCGGTGATGAATTTACCATTATTCTTGATAACATCACTGACGTGAGTCAAGTGCAAACCATCGCAACGAAAATCCAGCAAGATTTTCAACGTGACTTTAAACTCAATGATCAACTTACCAACATCGGTACCAGTATTGGCATTGCAATTTATCCCGGTGATGGCACCGACGCAGACTCTTTATTGAAAAATGCCGACACCGCCATGTATTACGCCAAAACCAATGGCCGTAATAATTTCCACTTTTTTAGTAGCTCAATGAATGAGCAGGCAGAGCGCCGTAACTTAGTTGAACTAGAACTACGCGAAGCGATAAAACGTAAAGAGATTGAGGTGCTATATCAACCTAAAATGATAGCGAGTAGTGAAATCGTTTACGGCTTTGAAGCCTTGGTGCGTTGGCATCACCCAACCATGGGATTAGTGTCGCCTGATGAGTTTATTCCAGTGGCTGAAGAAGTCGGGATTATCAGAGATTTAGGTCAATATATTTTCCGCACTGCAACCACACAGCTTATTCATTGGCATTCGTTAGGATACGACAATATCCACATGGCAGTTAATGTATCGGCACGTGAGTTTCAGCTATCAGACTATCCGTTAGAGCTTGCTAGATTGATGGACGAAATCGATATTAAGCCGCATTTTATCGAACTAGAGCTGACAGAAAGCATTGTAATGGACGACCCTGAAAAGATGACATTGATGCTCGATGTTATTAAAAATCTTGGCTTTTCATTATCCATTGACGATTTTGGCACTGGCTACTCGTCATTAAGCTACCTTCAACGTTTACCCGTCGACGTGCTAAAAGTTGATCAATCCTTCGTACGAGAAATTGAACACAATCCAAATAGTAAAGCCATTGCAAAAGCCATCGTCTCTATGGCGCATAGTTTAAATTTGAGAGTCGTTGCCGAAGGCGTAGAAACCGAAGCGCAATTAGAGTTTTTTAAAGATAACAATTGTGAATTAATTCAAGGTTACTATTTTAGTAAGCCGCTTTCCAAAGATGAAGCTAGAAAATTTCTACACCAACATTCAGCAGCGGCCCATAAGCACTAAGGGCGGTATGCGTATTAACGTTCTTCGCCAGCTTCATCAACTTCAACAATTTCCGTTTCTTGCAGGGCAACGTCAATCCATTGCTTAACCGCTTCATTCGCAAAAATAGCATCACGATATTGCTTTGTTGATGGTAATAGCGAAATACCATAGGTTTCAAAACGTAATATCACGGGAATATACATACAATCAGCAATCGAAAACTCACCAAATAGCCACGGCCCACCGCTATTTTGCAGTAAACGGTGCCAGAGTAACTGCATTTGATTGATCTCATTCTTTGCATCTTCAGAAAGCTCAACGCGACGCTTTGCTCTAATATTCATTGGCATCTCATTGCGAATAGCACCAAAACCGCTATGCATTTGCGCACTCACACTACGAGCAATTGCACGTTGTGAAGGATCCTTTGGCCAGCCACGCCCCGCCAAACATTGCTCATTAACATATTCACAAATTGCCAAGGAATCCCAAACATTGAGCTCTTTATTAATAAGCACTGGAACTTTTTTGCTATCTGAATACTGTGCTAATCGCTCGGAAAGTTTTTCTGGTGCCAAAGACTCCAACTGCTCCGTAAAATTAACATTAAAATGAGTCATCAATAGCCAAGGTCTAAGTGACCATGTTGAGTAGTTTTTATTACCAATAACCAATTTCATAAACAATTGTCTCCCTAAAAAAATAAAGCCGTTTATCTACGATAAACGGCTTTTATGACAATTCAATGATCAATTAGTTTTAATTCATCAAACAGACTTGATGAACTAGTTCAACTATTTGTGGAATGGACGAGATAGTTCATTCACGGCTTTGATAAACGCACCTGCATTTTCTGGTGGCACGTCTAAGTGGATGCCATGGCCTAGATTAAATACATGTCCAGTGTTGTCATGACCGTATTGCTCTAAGATATGCTGAACTTCTTGGCCAATGCGCTCAGGAGAAGCATACAGCATTGAAGGATCCATGTTGCCTTGCAACGCAACTTTATCACCAACACGTGCTTTAGCATCGCTAATGTCGATAGTCCAATCCAAACCGATAGCATCACAACCAGTCGCTGCGATTTCTTCAATCCATTGACCACCATTTTTAGTGAACAATGTTACTGGAACACGGCGACCTTCGTTTTCACGCGTTAAGCCATCAACAATTTTCGCCATGTAGCGCAATGAAAACTCACGGTAATCACGTGGTGATAAAATACCACCCCATGTATCGAAAATCATTAACGATTGCGCGCCTGCAGAAACTTGAGCGTTTAAATAAGAAATAACTGAATCAGCTAACTTATCTAATAATAGGTGCAATGTTTTTGGTTCAGCAAAAGCCATTTTTTTGATTTTTGTAAAGGCTTTAGATGTGCCACCTTCAATCATATAAGTCGCTAGTGTCCAAGGACTACCAGAGAAACCAATCAATGGGACATCACCGTTTAAGCCTTTGCGAATTGTACGAACGGCGTTCATCACATAGCCAAGTTCGTCTTCTGGATCAGGAATACCAATCTTTTCAACATCACGTAAACAGGTAATAGGACGATCGAATACTGGTCCTTCACCTGTTTCAAAACGCAGACCTAAGCCCATTGCATCTGGAATAGTTAAAATGTCTGAGAATAGGATAGCGGCATCTAAATCATAACGACGCAGCGGCTGAAGCGTTACTTCACACGCAAAGTCAGCATCACGACACAGTGACATAAAATCACCCGCTTTAGCGCGCAATTCGCGATATTCTGGCAAATAGCGTCCCGCTTGACGCATCATCCATACTGGAGTTTGATCAACAGGTTGTTTCAACAACGCACGTAAATAACGATCATTCTTTAACTCAGCCATTAACACTAGCCCTTCAACAATAAAATTGGGCGCTATTGTATCATCGACTACCGTTAAAAAACTAACCTAGATCAATTGATTTTGTGCAATTAGCTCTCAAGTTTTAAAACATGATCAATCATTTGTCGTGCAATACTATGCTCGCCTGGAATTTCGGGTAAATTATCACGTTCAAACCAATCAGCAGCTATGAGCTCATGCGGATCAATTTGGATGTCGCCACTGTCCCAATCAGCGAGATACGCCACCATGATATTATGGGGAAATGGCCATGGTTGAGAGCCAAAATAGCGTACATTCTTAACCGTAATATTGGTTTCTTCTTTTACTTCACGAATAACCGTTTGCTCTAATGTTTCACCAACTTCAACAAAGCCAGCCAATACCGAATAGATTTCACCCTTATTGCGTTTGTTTTTTGCGAGTAATATCTGGCCATCTTTAATGACTGCCATAATGACCGCTGGCGAAATACGTGGATAAGCACGGTGCCCACATGAACGACATTGCGCAGCAACTTCCCAGTGAATGGTCATCATTCGTTGGCCGCACTGGCCACAAAATTGATGGGTTCGTACAAAATTGGCAACTTGCCATGCTCGTCCAAGTAAAGCACTGAGTATCTCGTCAGAAGACAACATGATGTCACGTAATCCACGCCACTGACCTTGCGGTAAATCAATAGTTTGATGTTGCAAATCAACTAGAATACACGGCAATGATTGATGATATCCCAATAAAAACTTTGGCGCCTGCGGATCGAAAATCAATCCTAAAGAATCTAGTTGTTGTTTAGGTAATTGCTCGTTATCGAGAATCCAAAATGTGTCTTGCTGGCAAAAAAACCATAATGCAGGACGAGCTGAATTCAAGCGTTTAATTTTTTTCATGGGACTCTTTAGAATGTTAATTCATCGATATCACGATTTGTTATGCACTTTATCATGCCATCAATCAGAAAAAATGCACTGATAATGATTGCTTTCACAAGCTGCATATCTTAACTTTAATACTACGGAAATCACACAGGAGACGTTTCATGTTAGAAAAAGTAAAACAAGCACGTCAACAATGGGGCGGTTCTAATCTTTTAATTGATACTTGGTTGAATAAACGCCAAGAGCTTATTGTCACTTATTGCCAAATTGCCGGCATCCCCCCTTATGAAGAAAATGCTCATCAACTTCCAAAAGATGAAGAAATCAGCGAGTTTTGCAACAGGTTAGTCGATTACGTATCGACAGGACATTTCGAAGTTTATCGTGAAGTGGTTTCCGCCTGTGAAATTCATGGTGAAAGTAGCATATTTCATGTGGACGAACTTATTCCAAAAATCAGTGTGTCGACGGAAATGGCATTAGAATTTACTGAAAAGTATGCTGATAACGAGCATGTTTTCGATAAGTTTGATACTCACTTATCAACACTCATCGAAGGGTTAGAGCAACGCTTTGAATTAGAAGATCAACTACTTTCTAATCTTCACGAAAAACACAGTACATTGGCCTAGGCTGTGTTCGATAAAAACCGCTGAATTCAGCGGTTTTTTTTGATTGGAAGTTATTTACTAAGCTTCTTAATACGCTTTTTAAGGCGCTTCATTTCATCTTCCAAATCGTCATCATCACTGCCATCCACCAGCTTAAGGGTTGATTTTGCTTTGAGTAAATCATTATCTGCAACGTAAAGCTGTGCTAGACGTAAATTTCCCCATTGTAGATAACGATGTTCCTCTATAGTCATTAACTGCGTAACATGTCCAATCGCTTGTTTAATATTTGCACCAGACTTCACAGCAACTTTGGCTAACTGGTAGAGCGCATTGCTTTTTTCCATATCATCACTCGCGTGACTTAGCGCATCAATTAAATCTTTATGAGCAGATGCCCACTCTTCATCATTAATATGCTTCATCGCTCTGATAAATAATAATCGACTGCTATCAGCATAACGTTTTATTCCCCCATTAAGCTCTTGCAATGCGAGGTCTTTCTTATCCATCGATTGGTAGACACCAACTAGGCTAGCGGTACCTGCAACGCCATCAATCTTTTGCAAATGCTTGGCATACTCCAATGCTTTATCGATATCGCCACCAGCCATGCCAGGAGCAAACCGATGAAAACCAATCAACCCATTTAATGTGTCTTTATGGTCAGCGTCGATTTTTAGGGCGGCGTCCCACGCTTTGACACCATCTTTGGCGTATCCTAACTTTGAAAATATGCTCGCCTTTTGCGCCATTATCATCGCACTCTGACCAAAACGAAATTGCAAATCAACATTGTTGGGCGCTTGTTTTATCAATGGCTCCATCAAATCATACGCTTTTTCAGTTTTGTCCTGTGCTAGTAGGATCCGTGCCCACAATAATTGCCCTGTAACTGATTGGCTATCGCTACTCTCAAGGCTTTTATATGCGTTGATTGCTTGTGTTAACTTTCCCGCTTTTAATGCAGCATCAACTGTACTTTGAGATGCCATTGCAGTTTGTGCCATTAGCGCGACTAAACTAGCGCTAATCAATAGACGTTTAAATCCCGTCATCATTCTGTGTATTCCGTTAAAATCCAAAGTAATACACTGACCTAAAAATAATCAAAAAGTTTCTTACTAACTTTATATTTAGCCTTTTTGTGTGCCAGTAACAACAGCAAAGTTCCGCTGTTTTTTAGCTTCGTAAAGGGCTTTGTCAGCTTCTACATAAAATGCTTGAGAATCGCATATTTGAGGCGGCATTAAGACATAACCACCAATTGAAATAGTAAGATAGTCACTGATATTACTTTCACCATGCTCAATATGTAGATATTCAATGCTAGTGCGTAATTTATCTAAAAATAGCTGGCTTTCAGCGATTGTCGCGCGTGAGAAAACCAGTGCGAATTCTTCACCACCGATGCGGAAAACATAATCACTAGGTCGTTTAAGGCATTCCATCAATTTGGTTGCCACACGCTGCAATGCAATGTCTCCTTGAGGATGACCATAGCAATCATTAAATTTTTTAAAGAAATCAATATCGATGATAGCTAATGTAATATTGTAATCATGACGCTTAGCCAACCGTAACTCTTTACTCAATATCTCGTCATAACTTCGGCGATTAGGCAGCGCTGTTAACTTATCTACAATCGATAATTTTTTGTTAGTAACATCGTTAAGAATATTTGTGTAATCAACAATTTGATAATTATCATTAAAGTTTGGTAGAACCGATGAATAAGCCCAAAATGTTTGATGTTCAGCGTTGGAATGTTGTATTTCCCCCGTCCATTCCATACCCGTTGATACGACACGTAGAATTTCTTTAGTGAGCTGCCCGCCTTGAGGAGAATTATCAAAAAACTGACTTGGCTCACCAATGAGATCTGATTTAACACACCCTAAAAATCGACATAATGCATTACTGGCATCAATCACATTGCCAGACTTATCGATAGTTGCCATCATAATTTGTTGATCGATTAAATGATTGCGACGGCTCCGATCTTTATTTGCTGCACGTAAACTGCGTACAACATAAATTGAGAAAAGAGCGACTAGAATTACTGCCATTATTGAAATGCCATAATTAGTAAGCAACGCCTGCTCTTTTCTCATTTTTGCACTACGATGAAACTGTTGCGCTTTGCTATAGGCAAATTCGACGAGCGCGCCCACTTCCCTATTCAATTTGGCAACGTGAGATGCTCCTTTACCTGTAGTAATTACTGACGCTCGCTGTTGTTGCCCTTCACGCACAAGTTTGATAACTTCATTACGTATCGGCTGCCAATCCACAAAACGTTGATAAGTTTTATTTATTTGCGCCTGCTCTCCCAAAAACCGTTCAAAAATGATGTCGAAATCTGTGAGCGCCGCCTGCTCATGAGCGGCTACTCGAGATACCGCCCATTCCACTTGTTCTTTATTTTGGGCAAGCACTACATCCTTCATGTGACGATGCATAGAAACAAGATGAAAATTAATATTATTTGCCGCATTCGACACAGCAAACGGGTGCTTATAGAGACTATCCATGTCGTTAGCAATACCAGATAACTGGCGATGAGAGCTAACGCCTAACGCAATGACAACGACGACTATGGCGCAAAAGCCAACTGAAATCTTTTTATAGACCATGACAAATATAATCCTGAGTTACTACTCTAAATTATAAGTGGTGAGACCTTAGTAATATTGCTTTAGATCAATAAAGATGTCGCATTTTATAATTGACTTTATTGGATTTCTAAAACAAAAAAGCCCCATCAGACGATGAGGCTATATTACGGTTTAGCGTTAAAAATTAACGCTTAAACTCTGATGTTTTACTCCACTTAGGCCATACATTTTCTTTCGATAATTCATAGCCTACTTCGAAGAACGCCTGCATATCTTCAACAGCGCCTGATAGATCCCACTGCTCGTTGTATTCATCACATAAACCGTGGTAACACTTGCCCAATTTAGGACCTAATTCAGCACGTAATTTAGCCGTCTCCTCATCTACGGGTTTCTTACCGCTTTTAGCATAAAGCGCAGGAATGCCCACATTGGCGAATGCGAAGTGATCTGAACGGTAATAAATACCCGCCGCTGGACGTGGGTCACCACCAATAACACGCCCCTGCTTCTTAACAGCAGCAGTTAGATAGTTATCAAGCTCTGATTGCCCTAAACCATACACAGCGACATCTGCGCTACGACCAACAACATCAAGCGCATCCATATTAATATCAGCAACTGTTTTCGCTGGCGCGATAATTGGATTTGCCGCATAGAATTTCGAGCCTAATAATCCCTGCTCTTCAGCTGTTACCGCTAACATAGTGATTGAGCGCTCTGGACGAACTGGCAATTTAGCAAAGGCTTCAGCTACTTCTATTAACGCCGCAGTACCTGTCGCATTATCTACAGCACCATTGTAAATTTGATCGCCATCTAAGCTTTTATCCGTGCCTAAATGATCCCAATGCGCTGTATAAATGATGTGTTCATCGGCTTTAGTACGGCCAGGAAGCGTCGCGATAAAGTTGTTAGAAACAGACTTCTTAATCACATTTTTCACATCGACACTAGCCGTTAAGTCGCCCATTGCCACATGATAAGCACCTTTTGCAGCTTCTTGTTTAGCCGCGTCGAAATCTAGGCCAGCTTTTGCGAATAATTCTTTTGCAACATCACTGTTTACCCAGCCTTCGACTTTAACGCGATCTTTATTTAAATCATCACGTTGAAAACCAAATTGCTCACCAGACCATGAATTCTTGACCACATTCCAGCCATAAGATGCTGGCGCAGTTTCATGGACGATAATAGCGCCAGCAGCGCCTTGGCGACTTGCTTCTTCATATTTATAAGTCCAGCGACCATAATAAGTCATGGCTTCACCAGTAAACTGCGCTGGGTTTTTCGTCGCATAACCAGGATCATTTACCAAAATAACAACGGTCTTGCCTTTTACGTCAATACCATCGTAATCATTCCAGTTATATTCTGGCGCATTCACTCCATAACCAACAAATACTAACGATGAATCTTTAATGCCAATTTCTTCAACGATTTGGCTAGTACCCATCACCATGTCAGTGCCATATTGATATTCTTTGCCACCAATCGACAGTGTCATATCTGGCGATGCTTCAATCGATACCAATGGCACTTCTTGCAAATAGCTATCGCCGTTACCAGGCTCAAAACCCAAGGCTTTAAATTCTTTGGTTAAGTATTCAAGAGTTAGTTTCTCACCTTCACTTGATGGCGCACGACCGCCGAATTTATCAGAGGCAAGCACTTTTACGTGGTCAGCTAATTCTTGACCTGTAATGCTTTGATAGCTTGCAGCCAATGCTTTTGCATCATTGGTCGCAACAGGTTTGCTAACTTCAGGTTGTGAATCATTACAACCTGCTAAAACGGCGACAGAAACCATCGCTAAACTGAGTATTTTTTTCATTGTTTTTGTTCTTAATTTGAAAGGACGCCGACAGTATAGCTTGAAGCGTTGAATTAGCAAAAAGTAGCGATTATTCTGTAGCCTCTTTATACCTAATAATAAGCAGTTAACGACCATGAATAAACCACACTCACAATCTTGCGACAATAATAAACAGCCTATATTAGAAAAGTTAATGCCACTATTAACGCCTTATCAAGGTGTCGTTGAAATTGGCTCAGGGACAGGTCAACACGCAGTTCATTTCGCTAATGCTTTGCCTAATTTAACGTGGCAAACGACAGATCTAGCTGTGAACCACTCAGGTATAAAACAATGGATTAATGACAGTGGGCTTTCAAATATTAAGCCACCGCTGTGTTTAGATTTAAGTAAACCTTGGCCAATTTCTCAATGTGATGTCATTTACACGGCCAACACATTACATATTGTTAGCGCCGAACTAGTCACTGCTTTTTTTGCTGCCATCAAAAACACAGTTAACATTAACGGCTTGGTTATCATTTACGGTCCATTTAATTACGCAGGCAAATTTACTAGTGACAGTAATCGACAATTCGATGATTGGTTAAAAGATCGAGATTCAAACAGCGGCATTCGTGATATTGAATGGATAACCGAGTTAGCCGCCAAAGCAAATCTTCATTTACTTGATGACGAACAAATGCCAGCCAATAACCGGCTCCTTACTTTTAAAAAGCTCATCAACTGAATGTAAACAAGCCTATCAAGCCCTTAGATTTCTTAAGGGCCCACACGACTATCCTTCTTAATAACACCCACCAGCACATCAACCAGACATTAAAGTTGCGAATGTAAGGAAATGTAAGCATTTGCAAAGTATTGAAAACATCGTCTCCTATTTGAAACCTATCTATAAAATCACGCTCTATTGCTGCGTTAATCGATTACGCCAAATAACTTAAAACAATTAAAGCGTTTGCTAATAGCAAACCTCATTACATTAAATGGAGCACTAAAAATGCCAAATAACAGTCCACTATATTCACTTAAGTCGCTAGCTATTCCAGCGCTTATGATTACAGGACTAAGTGCCTGCGGCGGCGACAGCGATTCATCAGGAGAAGGCTACGTCACGCTGTATAATGCCTCACCTAACGCACCAGCTATATTCTTAACCATTGACGAAGACCTTGACGACGATGGTACCGATTATTTTGAACAAACTTACAATGGTGTCAGTTTTGGTCAAATTGGTGGCGACAAACTCGTTGAAACCAACACTTATACAATGGAGCTTGCATGGCAAAGTGATGACAGCATCGCACGCGATGATCTAACAAAAGTCTATGAAAGCGCACTAACGGTCAGTAGCGACGAAATAAAATTTGTCGTCTTAACTCAAGATATTACTGATCCACAAATCCTCACGTTTGATATTCCAGTGATTGATGATGAGGATGACACCGATGATGATTTGTTTAATATGCGTGTATTAAATATTCATCAAACAGTGGCCACGGTTGATGTGTATTTATCAAAATCAGATGAAACATTTAATGAAGCAACGTTAATAAGCCAAGCGGCGTATGGTCAACTTTCTGAAAACGTTAAATATGATCAAGATGATTACGTTTTTTACATTACCGCCAATGGCAGCAGTGATGTGTTATATACCTCTGATGAAATCAACTACTCCTTTGCATCACAATACGTAATGGTTGTTCGCGACAACACTGGCGTAGGGGCTTCACCATTTATCATCGACCGCATTAGTAGTGCCAGCGCTATTGAATACGCCAATGATGGTGCGCAAGCAAAACTCACTATTTTTAATGGCATTGAGCAACACGATTTATTAGAAAACTATGCTGGCAGTGTTGACATTCATATTGACGGGTTTAATGAACAAGCTGATTTTTCAAAATTAACACAAGGTCAATTTAGTGAATCTATCATCACCGATCGTGGTGATTATAGCCTTGAATTAACCATCCCTGGCACCGAGGAGTTTTTACTGAAAAATCATTTAGTCACGCTGGATGAGAATATCGATCGCACCGTTTTCTTCTACTTAAACGAAGAGAATGTCGATCATGACGGTGACGGTGATGTTGATGAAAACGGTGATGGCATCGTTGACGAAGTTGAAGTAACGATTAACTCATTAGTCGTTGATAACAGTGTTCACCAAGGTATTTATGAACATGGCGTCAATATTATTAACTTCGTGGATGATGAAGATTTTAGTACCGTTAATTTCTACTTTGTTCGCAGTGATGAAATCATTGATACAGCAGCGAATAAACGATCTGTCGATTTCGGTGAACCTCAAGACATTTTACTACTCAATAATACGTACACGATTTACGCAGTAGCAAAACGTGACTCAAGCGATATTTTGTTAATAAGCCAAGAATTGGTTATTGACGAAGACAGCAAAGAGCAGTTTCTCATTCTGGAAGAAGATGCCAGCTCTGCATCTGGGTATAAAGTTACGTTAGCCGATCAAGCACAATAATAATAATGTCAGCAAATGAGTATTCATTTGCTGACACACTACCATTGCAATTAAGTCGACTTATTATGAATTCTCAAACACTTGTTATTAACTTAAACGGCTGTGACCATTTTCCTTTTTCACAGTTGCTCATTGATCAAGGTCTAGTAGTCAAAGAATGTGATTCCACATTGGAATGCTTTTATCTACTGCAACGACAACAGTACGCATTAGTCATTCTTAATATTGAGCAGCCAAGTTTTGATGAATTTAGCGTGCTCATTAATTTACGTAACTCCACCAGCGCACCTATTTTTATGTTTTCACCTTTGGTTGAGCAGTTTGATTTAATTCATGCGCTAGAGCTAGGCGCTGATAATTACTTTAGTCTAAAGACACATCCGCGAGAATTAGTAGCTCGTGTAAATGCACAACTGCGCTCACGTGCTTCAAACCACAAGCAACAATCATCAGTTATCGAACTTAATCATGTCAAACTGTGCACAGTTCAGAGGCAGGTCTCTTATCACGCGTCACCGATTGTTCTTACCGGTGTCGAATTTGAACTCATTCATTTTCTAATGGCCAATGCAGGGCAGGTTATCTCTAGAGAGATCCTTGGTAAGGTGTTATTTAATCGGATTATTTCGAGTGCAGATCGCAGTCTTGATGTTCATGTTTCCAACGTTAGGAAAAAACTTGGCGAGATTGATGATACAAGCCACATTCAAACAGTCCGTGGCAGTGGTTATATTTTTCTTAGCCAAACGACTGCCGACGTTATCTAGTCTTTATAGCCTTCTGCCAGAAGGCTATATCATCAAAATCTAATCGTTAAGAAGAACAGCTACTGCATGACGAGCAGCTACTACATGATGAGCCGCTATCAGAAGAATCGAAGTCACTCATATCGCTTAACCAACTACTATCAGATTTTGTATCGTCGATACTCATTGCTGGCTCACTAAACTCTGAACTTGCAACGGCTTCTTCGACAGGAATATTCTCATTAAATAGCGGATCAATCGCGTCGCCATCAACCATTTCTTCAACAACACCAAGTTCACTGCCATCTGGCGATTCAATAGTGACATTTTCAGGATGAATATGATGATTATCCATTAACGACATCCAAATTAGTGGGTAAATCATCGCGTTACTATCTGCGTGACGATAATGACGCCGGCGTACTCGCGATTTATCATCCCACGCCCGAGCTTTGTTCTCTGGACGAACGATTACATTACTTGTTTCGACAGGTGCCTCTTTAACTCGTAACTGTGCATTTAGCGCAAAGTTAAGCCCAGAAACAAACGAATCAAACTGACTTCGATAACGGCGCACCATTTCATCGTACTTATCTTGGCTAGAAAAATGCTGATTTAATCGCTCTTTTAATCCATCTTCTGATTCGTCTTCTGCCATCTTAAAAGCATCAATGTATCCATAAACTTTAATGTTAATTGGCGCTTGATTAGGTGTGTGTATTCTGGAAATATCTATCTCAATAAAGTATTCGATATCATCTTTTGGATGAGATAACGTCAATGCCATATGTTTAAATTCTGGTGCGGTAATATGATCTCGCTTCATCGAAATGTTCATCATTCCTTCTGCCAGATCATTGGCTTTATTATCTAAATCTTCGTAATAAACAACATCATCAACTTCAAGTAATTGAAGATTTGTGATGCCTTTATTAATCATCACTTTATTGAGCTCTTGCATGATAGCGACCGCGGTAAACAACTGCTGCTCTTTAAGCTCGCCATAGTTACCGCTTGTTAATGCATACAAAAACTTCGCAAATATTTTAGTTGGTTTCTTACGCGCCAATTCACTGTCGCGCTGTAAGTGTAAATCAATCTTTGATTCAAAAATCATAGTAACTCCGTTTATTTAAGTGTCACAACTACTGCATTGTCCTGTGATATCTAATACTGCATCAGTTGGCCAAACAGTTGAGTCAAGCGGCCCAAATTGTTGCTGTAATGCATACATAGTTTTTTGAAGCTGGCGCAAGTTGTCTTGCTCATCTCCGCCTGGGTGGTGGTGGATAAAATCGCCATAAAATTGCTGACAAAATAGTGCGTAGCTTTGAGTATGTAAAATCAAACAGTGCCAAACCTCATCAACAATCAGGCTCGGTGTAAATTTTTCACGTGGTTTATCTTGTTCGACAGTGCCTGCAATAAATAAGAACTTTAAGCATTCGCGCATTAGCAAATCCGTAACAGGCAGTGAATCAAAGCGCTCTTGTAAATCTCTAATAAGCTTATTCAGGAGCGAAGGTTCTCGCTCCAACCACCACGTCATTTGCTGTGAAATCACCTGCTCATTGCGCATCATTAATTTGTCATTCTTTTACATTAGCTTCAAATAATGATACTGAATATAGCATTCACTAGTGAATCTTCAACCGTCTGTTAATCATACAAATTGTAAAGAATTGTAATGCTAGTGAACTAAAGGCTGCGTAATATCTCTTACGCTACACACGACACATTTGGATAAATTCAATGAAACTAAGGTACGCCACACTCGCTAGCATTATTGCCACTACGTTTTGTTTTTCGGCGGCAGCTAAGGACACACAAAGTTCAAACGACAACAATCGTCAACATATAGAAAAATATGGCTTCATTTACGGCTTAGGAATCGGCGTCAATAATGGCATTTATAAAGACTATGATTTGCCTGTGATTCCGCTACCAATTATTGGCTATCGCGGCGAAAAATTCAGTGCATTTGGCCCTTTTGTCAGTTATCACGCATGGCAAAACGAGTCCTTAAAACTATCTCTCAAAGCCGCACCGCGTTTTGGGGGTTTTAAACAAGATGATGCTGATATTTTCAATGGTATGGACGAGCGAAAACTGTCAATAGATGCAGGATTCGGACTTACCTACCAACAAAACGATTGGAAAGTAGATACATCTATTATGAGAGATATTCTTGGAAAATCAGATGGCTTGGAGATCAAGTCAACTCTTGGCAAGATGATGCGATTTGGGCCTGTATTTATAGAACCAAGCGTCGGGTTGAGTTACGTTGATGCAAACCACGTTGATTACTATTACGGCGTTCGAGCGCATGAAGTCACAAATTCTCGTCATCAATTCGACGGCAAGAGTGCCCTTAATAAGACGTTGGGACTGTCAGTGATGACCCCAATATTTTTTAATGGCATTACAACGCTAGGCATCGAGAACACATGGTATGACTCCAGTATTAGCGATAGCCCCCTTACCGATGGTGATTCTAGCTTGAGTGTTCGTATTATGTTTTCTAAGTTTTTCTAAGGTAAAAACAGCTGGCGATATTGTGAGGGAGTCAGTTCCGTCCACTGCTTGAACACTCGTGAAAAGGCCCTTGCTTCACTGTAATCGAGCTGGGTTGCAATGGCTTCAATGGTATTTTGTGGGTGACGTAATAAACGCATCGCCTGCTCTTGCCTAAATTCGGTTTTCAGTTGCGAGAAACTCGTTTCTAATCCACCAAGTTGACGTCTTAATGTGGCACTGCTCATACTTAGTGCATCAGCAATATAATTAGCATCAGGTAAATTATTGTGCGTATTGAAATAACGCTTTATCAGGCGATAAACCCGTTGGTCTAAGGCATTATCTGATTCAGGAAAGCGCAACACAATCAAAGGGAATTGATCGATAATTCGATAGATGTTATCTGACTCTTGTAACACAGGCCAATCCAAAATCTGAGCATCAAAGAAAATTGCGTTTTGTGCTTGATTAGTCAACGTGTTACAGCGAAATAGCAGTGCAAATTCCGTTTGATAATCCTCAGGTTCGTAGACGACACTGGCACCAGTCAATGGGATTGTTTTGTTGGCAAGCCAACAAAGTAATCGATGCACAAACACCATCAAGTATTCCTGCAAAAAATGCGCAGGATCATCATGTTGATGGGTAAGTGTTAGGCTGATATTGTCATCATTGCCAGTTATTTCAAGCTGACACCCAGCGAGTGATAATGCGGTTTGTAGGGTTTCAATTGCTTGGCCAATATTTTTACTCAAAGCAACACTCTTGAGCAACATCTGATAAAACTTTGGTGTCACTGGCGTTTTAGAAAACCCAAAAAATGCATCTTGAGTGTGTTGGATTAATGAGTTGAGCAGTAATCCCATACAATGATCGGTGATCCGCTGCTTATTCTTCATTGCACTTGGCGCAATACCAGCCATCATCATGAGCGCTTTAGTGTCTACGCCTTTAAAAGTTGCGGCACTAATGCATGATTTTATGTAGTAATGTCCAATAGTCGCCATTTTTCCCCCAGATTACTGAGCAATATTGTGACACCTAACCAAATTGTATTCAATTTATTACCCGCATAAAAAAGGCCGTCCGAAGACGACCTTAATTCAACTATAAGCTAATTAGAACTTATAAGTAGCACGAGCATACACAAAGCGACCATCAGCGCCATAAGCAGAGAAGCCTGAGTATGGGAAGATCTGATTAAAGGTACTGTGACCATTATTACTCACTGTATCTTGCGGGTACTGATCAAATAAATTGTTCACACCTATTGCAACATTGATTGATTCCGTCAGTTGATAACTCGCATCGATATCAGTAATCCATTTTGGCGCTAGCACCTCGTGATTATCAGGATTACTTGAGGCATCAACAACTTCACCATAACGTGTAGCACGTAAGTTTACTGCTATGTCTTCGTATTTCCACATTGCTGCTAGGTTGTACTTACTCTTTGGCGTACCAATTTCAAAGCGGGTAATTTCACGTTCTGAAAATACTTGATAGCTGTCACCTAATGCAGATAGCTCAGATGGATTATCTTTAACATGAGTCACCTCAGTGTCATTAAAGTTAAGTGCAGCACTTAAACGCAATGAACCGTAATCTTCAAGATCATAGTCATAAGTTGCAACAATATCGATGCCCTTAGTTGTAGTATCAATAGCATTGGTAAAGTAACGTGCACGCGTTGTGTTTAGCTCACCTGCTGATTTTAAAATATCGACAACGGCATCACCTGACAAGTTTTCAGATAGCACGATACGATCGTCAATACTGATATGATAAGCATCGACGGTTAGATTAAAATCGTCATATTCGTAAACAAAACCGATAGTTGAGTTCACTGACTCTTCAGCATCTAACGGCTTAGCGCCTAAAGCCACTGCCGCAGGCTCGTCAACTGGGAATAAACCAACTTCATTTGGCACGCCGTCAACAAAAACAGTCGCAATCGATTTATAACTAGTTTGTGCTAATGATGGTGCTCTAAATCCTGTGCTAATTGCACCACGGAAAGATAGCTCATCACTTACGGCATAACGACCGGCAATTTTACTGGTGAAAGTAGAACCAAAATCACTGTAATCTTCAAAGCGACCAGCGTATGAAATATTGAAATCGTCATTCACATCAGTGTCTAACTCAACATAAACGGCATAGTTGTGACGACTATCTTCTACTGCACTCGCTGGCGAGAAACCAGGCAATACTTGTGCGCCACCAGCTGCAACCGGATTACCTTCACTGTCTAACTTAGTAACGTAAGAGGCTTCTTCACCCGCTTTAATTTGGTATTTTTCTTGACGATATTCAAAGCCTAAAGCAACAAATACTTCATTATTTAGTCCCCAGTCTTGCATCGTATTAGCAGTAGCGTTTGTAACAATCTGCTCATACACTAAGTTACCATTATCAAACTCTGTCGGGCTGGTTGCACCTAATGATGTATTTAACGAATTTTCAACACCAAAGCCAAAGTCATTTTTACCAATGTTGGCGCTTAAATCCCAGTTCCAATCGTTAGTTTCACCTTTGACACCAATGTTAAACGCAGTATCTGTTACATCTGACGCAATGTGTGGCAAGAAGCCATCAGGGTAAATCTCTTGAACATTTCGGCTGTCTTTGGCGCGTCGATAGAAACCAGCGGATAGGCCTTCACGCTCAGAAAAGCTACCAAAAGCATACAATTCAGTTGTTTCAGATAAGTTGTAACCCATATTAAAGAAGATACTTAAGTCTTCTACTTTCGCCTTACCCCATTTATGGTTGTAACGATCAAAAGACAATTCACGAGGATCTAATGCACCGTTTTCACTGCCATCATCGATACGTGCGTATTGCTCACGAGGATCGAAGCCAGAACGAATTGACGGATCACGTTTACGCGATTCAAACGCAAGATTTAGAAAACCTGCTTCGCCTAACTCTAATCCCCAATCACCAGCAATGGTAGTGATGCCGCCATCAGTGCGCTCGCGGTCACTGCCAGTATCAAAAGCAAGGTTACCATCGCTACCAACAGATACATTGTTTAGCTGCGGTACGCCCGCCATTTGTGTATTGTATTCACCGTAAGTGGCGCTTAAGCTGCCGCCTACTTCATCTTTTAATATAATATTGATAACGCCAGCGATTGCATCTGAGCCATATTGTGCTGCGGCGCCATCACGCAATACTTCAATCGACTTGATTGCAGATGTTGGAATTGTATTTAAATCAACAGCGGTTGAACCACGGCCAACAGTACCATTTAGGTTAAGTAGCGCCGAGCTATGACGACGCTTACCATTGATAAGAACTAACGTATGATCTGGCGCTAATCCACGCAACACTGCTGGGCGAGCATGATCTGTACCATCAGCAATAGAAGGGTTTGGGTAGTTAAAACTTGGAATCAATGTTGTTAAGACCTGACTGACTTCCATTTGCCCCGTAGTCACCATATCTTCGATATTAATAATATCTACCGGAACGCTGCTTTCAGAAACAGTACGATCATTTCGGCGTGAACCAGTCACAATGATTTTCTCAACATCCTTGGTAGCTTCTTTTTCAGCAGCGATTGCCGTCGTTGACGCAAAAGCACCTGACGCGGCAAGAATTGATAGTGGTAGTATTTTTCGACTAAACATCGATGAGATATGAGCTGCAAGTGCAGTTTTATTTGTTCTTTTCATGGTAATTCCTTAAACAATACTTATAAAACTAAGTGTGTGAGTTCCCCGTCCAAAGACGCAGTAAAGTTGCGATCTGTACATATTTCACGCACCTAGCATCCCACATCATTTAGATTGTGTCATGTCGTAATTGTAACTTTTCGTTTAACGGTGCTTTAAACAATATAAGCATATGATATTCAATTCACTTACCCTTTAGTTTTAGAGACTTAAGTCACACTTTCGGGCTGGATTGCCAGATAAATCACCGACTAATTTAAACGCATTTAACTTTAAACTATGAGCGATAATGTGATCTAGTTGCCAATTGATGTCCTGTTATTTTTGTTTATTTTCTACAACAATAGCTAAAAATTATTATTACAAGGATCTTGCCATGCAATTTGAATTCACCGAAGAAGAGCAAATGATTCGCGAAACCGCTAGTCAGTTCTCAGAAAACCAACTCAAGCCCAATGCCCAAAAACTTGACGAAGGCGATTACGAATTATATATATCGCAAATCAAAGAGTTAGCTGAGCTTGGTTTCATGGGAATGACAGTTCAAGAGCAGTATGGTGGGATTGGCGGTAGTACAGTTGCATTTTCATTAGCAGTCACTGAAATTGCTCGTGGCTGTGCTTCTACTGCAACAGCAACGTCTGTAACGAATATGGTTGCTGAAGTCATTCAAGCGGTGGGCAATGAAGAGCAAAAAGCACATTATTTACCTAAATTTTGTACTGGTGAATTCTTAGCAGGAGCCTTTTGTTTAACAGAACCTAGTGCTGGTTCAGATCCTTCTGCAATGCGCACTACTGCCGTTGAAGACGGAGATAACTACATTGTAAACGGCAGCAAAATCTTCATCACTTCAGCCAAATTTGCAGGCGTATTTGTGGTGTGGGCCGTCACGGATCCTAATGCACCTCGCGGTAAAGGCATTAGTTGTTTTCTTATTGACGCAAATACTCCGGGCATGAATATCGCCAAACCTGAAGATAAAATGGGCCAACGTGCTTCTTCTACCTGTGAAGTGAGCTTTAATGACTGTGTTATCCCTAAATCGGCGTTAATGGGCGAACTAAATAAAGGCTTTAAAATTGCGATCGGTGAACTTGCAGGTGGTCGTATTGGTATTGGCTCATTAGCGTTAGGTATTGGTTTAGAAGCCATGGATTATGCAAGTGACTACATCAAAGAGCGTAAGCAATTTGGCCAAGAATTATCGAAATTCCAAGGCTTACAGTTTATGGTGAGCGACCGTTATACTGAATTAGAAGCCTCCCGCTTATTGTTACTCCAAGCGGCCTATAATAAAGATCAAGGCTTACCATTTGGCACCGCCGCTTCAATGGCAAAACTCTTTGCCTCAGAGAAAGCAAATGATGCTTGTTATACTGCATTACAATGTTTAGGCGGCGCAGGTTATATTAAAGAATACCCAGTAGAACGTTTTGTTCGCGATGTTCGCCTAACAGCTATTTATGAAGGTACGAGTGAAATTCAGCGCGTTATTATCGCTCGTGACAAACTACAAAGTTAATTAGAGATTATTATGGAAACTACCAATAAAATTGCCGTTGTAACTGGCGGTGCTTCAGGCTTAGGCCGTGCAACAGTTGATGAATTAATAAAAAGCGGCATCAAGGTTGCAATCTTAGACGTTAACGAAGAAGCAGGTGCTGAGGCTGTTAACACGTTGGGCGCCGACAATGCGCTGTTTATTAAAACAGATGTAACCAGTGACACGTCAGTGGAAGCCGCTTTCCAGCAGATTATTGCTAAATTTAGTCGCGTCGATATTTGTATTAACTGTGCTGGTATTGCACCTGCTAAGAAAGTGTTAGATCGTGAAGGTCAAGCTCAACCATTAGATGCATTTGCAAAGACAATTAACATTAACCTTATCGGTTCATTCAACGTAGCACGCGTTGCTGCACAGATGATGGCCACCAATGAACCTGCAGGCGACAGTCAAGAGCGCGGTATTATTATTAATACCGCATCAGTGGCGGCTTATGAAGGTCAAATGGGCCAAGCGGCCTATGCGGCAAGTAAAAATGGAATTGTTGGCATGACATTGCCAATGGCACGTGATTTAGCACGCTCTGGCATTCGTGTTAACACGATTGCACCGGGTATTATGGGCACGCCGTTATTACTGGGCATGCCAGATAACGTTCAAGAGTCACTAGTGGCTAACATCCAATTCCCTAAACGCATGGGTTACCCAAGTGAATTTGGCCAACTAGCCATTCATATGATTGAAAATAGCTACATCAATGGTGAAACAATTCGCCTAGATGCTGCCATTCGTATGCCAGCTAAATAATAAGTGAAATAACACAAAAAAAGCGCCGCTATCATCCGATAGCGGCGCTTTTTATTGTCAGCAATTTACTAGAAGTTGTAAGTTGCTTTCATGTAGTAATAACCACCGTTAATACCGATAGGTGAAGTCGTTGGGTATAGTGAACCCGCGATTTCATTATCATATGGCGTGATTTCATCAGGCGTCTCGTCAAATAAGTTTGTCGCTCCGACTGTTAGCTTCCAGTTTTCGTCCACGGTGTAAGCAACTTCAGCATCAAATACTACTTCAGAACCTACGTTAAATGGTAAACCTGAATCTAAATGGTCTTCATAAATAGCACCTGCGTAACGCACGCGCGCCAACATTCTCCAATCGCCATTAGTGTGATTAGCCGTTAAGTTGTAACGTAAGGCTGGTAAGTTATCTTCTAGCATCTTAATACGTTCATCAGAGATATTATCTGATGCTCTATCCACAACAGTTTGTGTCCAGTTATACGCAAATGAGAATTTAGTATCGCCACCAAACATTTCCATATCATAACTTGCTACGATATCAACACCTTGTGTCGTGGTATCAAAATCATTAGTAAAGTATGAGATTTCCGTAAAGCTTGACGCGTCAGTAACACCAGAAGCCACTAAATCAGCACGATCTTGATCGGTTAGTTTAATACCTGAAGTCGTAGAAATACGGTCCGTTACTTCAATGTTGAAGTAATCGATAGTTAAGAAAACACCACTTTCAAATTCACCCACTAAGCCAAGACTGTAACTAGTTGACTCTTCAGGCGTTAGCGTCGTACCACCCTTTTGAACCGAAATTGGATGCGTTGGTGGTAACGTCGCACGATCAATTAGTGCACCATCGGTACCAAAGGCTGTTGTTACATTTCGAACGGTTGTTTGGCCGATAGTGGGTGCTTTAAAGCCGGTACTCACCGCGCCACGCAATGCCCAATCTTCTACAAATTCCCAACGTGCTGATAGTTTACCTTTGGTGGTGTTACCAAAATCGGAGAAGTCTTCAAAACGAATAGCCGCCCCAACCATAAACTCATCAGTAAAATAGGTTTCTGTATCTAGATAAAGTGCAACACTATTACGACTTGTTTTTCCCGCACTACGTGCCGATAAGCCAGGGAAACCATTAGAGCCAATGCCAAAACCTTGCGCTGCTAATGGGCCAATTTCCCATGATTCTTGATCGCCAGCGATGGCTTCATACGATTCATTGCGATATTCAAAACCACCAGCTACGTTCATTGGTTCATCAAAGCCAACATCCACTGCCTTTGATAAATCAAGATTTAGCATGTCTTCTTGTTGGACATAACTACCAGGACTAAAATCAGTTGGCGTATCAGGACCCAATGATGGGTTGATTGAACCGCTTAACTTGTAATCCACTTCATTACGACCGTGTGAGAAGCTCACGTCATAGAAAATCTCATCACTAAATTCACCCTTGGTACCAAATACCAATGATGTATCTGTTACTTTACCACCGAATTTTGGTGTAAAGCCGCCAGGCAACATTTCATTAAACGAGAAACAGTTTGGATTATTCTGAACGCCATCAATATAGTTTTGTTGAGTTAAAACGTTACCTGTAGTAATTGGAATGACAGGACAGCTAATGCCATCGTCAGGTGTTAGGTCTCCGACTAGCAAGGTTTTTCCATCATCATTTGAATAAGCGCCACCACGTGTGTGAGGATTACGGTAATAGAAACCACCTTCCACATCACGCTTTGCAATATTACCGAAAAGATAAGCTTCTGCGTCATTACCTAGGTCAAGACCGGCATTAACAAAGGCTTTAAAGTCTTGTTTGAATTCTGGCGCGCCCCATACTTGAGCAGGTGTTGCAACATGCGTATTACCAGCATCAATTAAGCCTTGAGCATCATCACGTTGAACACTACGACTCGTTGGATCAGATTGCTTCCATTCAAATGAAGTATTTACGAAGCCATTTTCAGTAAGTGGTAGGCCTAAGTTACCAGAGATTTGTACGCCATCTCCATCACCTTCATAGAACTCACCATATTTCACTTCAAACATGCCACCTTCACTGGCATTTTTAAGCGTAAAATTCATCACCCCAGCTAATGCGTCTGAGCCGTATTGCGCTGCTGCACCATCACGTAATACATCAACCTGTTTAATAGCGGAAGAAGGAATAACCGACAAATCAGGGCCTTGTGCACCATCTGATAAACCACCACCTAAAAAGGTAATCACAGCACTACGATGACGTCGTTTACCGTTTACTAGAATTAACGTATGGTCAGATGCTAAACCGCGTAAATTTGCTGGACGAACCAAGGTCGAACCATCATTGATTGGTTGGTCATTTACATTAAAGGAAGGAACTACATTTTGAAGCAAGGACACCATATCTGATGGGCCTTGATTAGCAATTTCGCCGCCATCAATAATATCAACTGGTACTGCTGAATCAGCAGCAGAGCGTGGTGCAGCACGTGTACCAATTACGGAGATTTTTTCTGCATTTTTTACTGCATCTTTTTTGCTCTTATCATCCTCAGCAGCCATTAATGGCGCAGACGTAATTGCTGTAGATACGAAAAGTGCGATCGCACTTCGTTGGTAGTTATTTGACATACGTAGTTCCTTGTTTTTTCTCAAATGAGAAATAAAAATTAGTTAAGACATATACTTGCCTTTGTTAACACCATGCTACGCAACATTCACTTAACATGTAAATGAACATTTTGTTACATCTTAGATAAAATCATGAAAATCGGTCTAAAATGCAATAAAAATCTATTACTTTTCTTTAAGTAGCTAATGCCTCCTATATTTTGTACGTTAAATAAATGTTAAATTCAACAGTAACAGGATAATCAGGCTTTAAATAACAACATCCCAATAAATCTCTGAACCTGTTTTTTGAGATAGTTTTTGATTAAATTCTTTAAAACGTTCTATTGCAATATCCTCACCAGTCAACCACCGCCACGTATGGCGATAGCAATTAGCGTTCAATAAATGGTATTCGTAATAATTAAAAATATCTTGGCTTGCTAGCTCTCGTATTAGACTAAAGACTAATGGGCGACCTAATCGATCACAGGCTGCAAATATATGCTGGCCACTTCGTTCATCTAAAAACCGTTTTTTAGAAATAGCTCGAATTAAACCACTTCCATGAAGTTCAACAATGGTGTTGTCATCGATAACGACACCTGTGTGAATAAACGCTTCAAATACCTCACAGCATACGATTGTGCCAGGTACCATTGACACATTCTTGGGGCTTGGTAATAGTTCTGAAGGCTCACGTCCTGTATCAAGCTTAAGTGAATTATCTCTATCGTTGTCTAACTGGCGTAAATAGGATTGATGGTTATCATGAGCTAGAACAGCACCAACAACTGCCCCAGCAAGTAAAACAGGTAACGGCATAATCGTCTCCATTGATTGCTTATAATTCAACCTAGCCATTTTTAACCAAAAGCCCAAGTTTTCTCCTGTTACAAATTGTGTTTCGCCATTCAAACCATTTGGTTTACCATAGGAATAACAAATAAAAATACAAATTTCGATTGTGGATGACAATGATTAAATTAAGAGATTTAGAATATTTAGATGCCATCGAACAACATCGCCATTTTGGTAAGGCCGCAGCAGCGTGTTTTGTGAGTCAACCGACGCTGAGTGGTCAGTTAATGAAGCTGGAAGAGCAACTCGGACTCCAACTTGTTGAGCGTCATCGCCATAACGTTATGCTGACGCCAGCTGGCGAAAAGCTAGTAGTAGACGCACGTAAAGTATTAAATGCTGCACAAGATTTCGAGCGCCAAGCAAAAAACTTGCTCGATCCTTTTGCAGGTGATATTCATATGGGACTAATACCGACATTAGCCCCTTACTTATTGCCACATGTTATGGCGCCACTCACCAACGAATTGCCAAACATTCAATTTCTGCTTCATGAAAATCAGACAAAGGTTTTGTTACAAAAACTCGATGAAGGCAAACTAGATGTTTTAGTTTTACCGTACCTTGAAGAGATGAATAAATTTGAATGTTACGATCTCTTTGATGAGCCACTGGTACTTGCCACACCAGAAAGCCATCCTCTCAATAATGAAACCGATTTATCTTTGCACCATTTACATGAACACAATATTCTGACCTTAGAAGATGGCCATTGTTTGAAAGATCAGGCGATGGGTTATTGCTTTTCTGCGGGCGCAAAAGAAGATGCTAGTTTCCAAGCCACCAGCTTAGAAACGCTTAGACACATGGTCGCCAATGGGGCTGGCATAACCCTATTACCAGCATTGGCAACAATGGGCGTTAGCACCTCCAACAGCATTGCATATTTACCATTTTCTGCGCCTCAACCGACACGAAAAATTTCGCTAGTCATTCGACCGAATTACTCGCGTATGCAATGCGTTAGAAAAATTGTTGCCACTATCCGCCATGCAGTAAAAGGCATTGTGTAAGTGGCGTAACGCAATTTATTTCCAAGACTTAATTTTGTGCCCCTTTAGGGCATAAAATAAGATAAATAAATAACACGGTAATCCCACCCAATAAGCAATTTGTGTATCACCCATAACATGCGCCACTTTACCAAATATCAGTGGTAGTATCGCACCACCCGAGATTCCCATAATCAGTAGAGCTGATGCCTGCGACGTAAATTTACCGACACCATCCAATGCTAATGGCCACAATGACGGCCATACAAGCGCATGTGCAAGCCCCATTAACGCAACAAAAGTTACTGAGTTTGGAACAACACCTATGCCTGACCAACCCCATAAAATGTCTGCCATAGAGGTTGATGTTGTTGAGCTAAATACCACACCGAGAATACATAACGAGCCAGCAATTGCAGAGCCTAATAACGCATGTTGTTGCGAAATAAAACGCGGAATACAAGTTACACCAATAATGTAACCAATAACCATAAATACCATGGTATAAGACGTCAATGATGCAAAATTAGCAACACCTAATCCTGAGCCATACAAGCCAATGGTATCGCCAGCGATTACTTCAACACCAACGTAGGCAAATAATGCAACAGCGCCCAAGACAACCTGAGGGAAGTCAAATACGCTTCCTTTCGCTTCACTGCCTTCGCTATCTTGAGATAAATCGAGCTCAGGTAAAGATGAAAACTTCACCAAACCAATTAAAAACGTCAAAGCGATAGCCATGTAAATATAGGGTATAACCAGTTTATTCGACAATGCTTCAATCGTTGCTTGACGCTCCGCTTCAGCCATAGCAGCAACTGCTTGCTCTGACACATCTCCCATGTCGGCGAGAATCATAGTGGTGAATACGACAGGAACAACAACACCTGCCGCTTTGTTAATCAGACCCATAATCGAAATACGCATTGCTGCACTTTTCTCAGGCCCAATTTTGACAACATAAGGATTTGAGGCTGTTTGTAAAATTGTTAATCCAGTTCCTAATACGAACAATGCGAATAAAAATATTGCATAGTTAGCTGTCTGCGCAGCTGGAATAAACGCAAGGGAGCCAGCAACCATAATTGCAAGGCCTATTGCCATACCGTTTTTATAACCAATTTTATTCAGCAAAAATGACATAGGAAATGCCATAACTGTATAGGCTATATAGAACGCAAATGTTACAAAAAGCGCCTGAAACTCATTGAGTTCACACACTATTTTTAAGAACGGAATTAACGAACCATTTAGCCAAGTAACAAAGCCAAAAATAAAAAACAGCACACCAATGATAATCATCGGCATCACCGTTGACTGATTTGGTTTGCTTGTCGAAACTACTGTATTCATGAAGCCTCCAAGAGCTTTAATTTATTATAATTATTATTTCAATGAGTAATATGGCGGTTACTCTACAGCTAATACCAAGGCACCGCCAATCCAAGAATGTGACACGGTCAATTTATTAGTTAGCGCAATAAAATCAGCGTAAGCACCTTTAACAAGATGGCCACGAGATTGTTCGAGTCCTAGGCACTGGGCAGGATACAAGCTCGCCATACGTAGCGCTTCCTCAAGTGGTAACCCGATGAACTCGACCGTATTTCTTACAGCTTGCATCATATCTAACACCGACCCTGCTAATTCACCAGTGGTCGAGTTCAACTGATTGCCCGTTCTAATTATTTCTCGATCAAAAAAGTCAAAACGCTCAATGTCAGTTCCCACTAGTGACATAGCGTCAGTAACTAACACGACTTTTCCTTTAGGTTTCGTTTTCAGTGCTAGCTGACAAGCATGATAATCAACATGTAAACCATCAACAATCAAACCACAGGTAGCGTCGTCATTTAAGAGTGCAGCACCGACCATCCCCGGCTCTCTAGAAGTCATTGGAGACATGGCGTTATACAAATGAGTAAAACCACAAGCACCAGCATCAATTGCCGCCTGTGCGGTTGCAAAGTCAGCGTTTGAGTGCCCTAGAAATACAAAAATACCCAAAGAAACCATGCGACGAATATCATCACAGCTGACATTTTCTGGCGCCACAGTGACCATCACTTGACCTAAATCTTGTCGCGACAATACCTGCCATTCGGCATCAGAAATAGTCCGGATAAATTTTTCGCTGTGTGCCCCTTTTTTAGCGACACTTAAATGTGGCCCTTCAAAGTGAACGCCAATAATACCTGTTTGCTTAGAAGAAATAGCTTGAGCAACGGCATTTGCTGCGCTGACCATCACCTCAATTTTATCGGTAATTAGCGTTGGCAGCATAGCAGTCGTGCCAAACTGGCAATGTGCATTAAACATGGTTTTCAATCCATCCACATCATGATGAGTATTAAGTAGCGCACCGCCGCCGCCATTAACTTGCAAATCAACAAAGCCCGGACAAAGAACGCCAACAATATGCTGTGTCGCTTGTGTTGTTTTGGGCTCTATTGCGTCAACGAGACCATTATTTATCACTAATTGGGCGTTTTCATGCATACAATAACCATCAAAAATACGGTCAGCACTAATAATCAATGACTGGTTCATAGTAAATCCAATTGCTGCTTTGCGTAAATGACAGCCCCTTGCTCAGGCGGCATTTTCGGCTCTGACAATAGTGCAATAACATGAGCCGATAAATAAGGTTTAATCACTGGGGTTAAGCCACCAATTAAAGACAAGCGTTGCGGATTATTCTCCCACAAACGATCAGCAATATTACTGATATATTGCGCACCTTCTTGAATAATGGCTAACGCCAATTCATCACCCTTTTTTGCAGCGTCGTAAGCAACAAACGCTAAACTAGCAAAAAAGCTAGCAGGTTGATGTGCAATCACTTCCACCAAATCCAACGCATTGTCACAAGATAAATGTGCTAATAACTTTTCGTTCATTAGAGAAGGTTCCGTTAACTTATCAAGTGAGCGCATCACAACATTAACAACTTTTAGTCCTGTCCACGCACCACTACCGTGATCACCATGTGGAAAGCCATGACCACCAATAAAATATTCTTCACCATTTACTAGACTATAACCACAAGAACCAGTGCCGGTAATCATAATTGCACCATCTCGCCCTTGATGAGCGCCAAGACACGCAATACTTAAGTCCGTTGTAAGAAACAACTGAGAAAACGGATGTTGCCATTGCGTCATCTTGTCCATTAAGCTCGGTAAATTGACTCCAGCAAGACCAACACCAGCAATAAGGTGTTTGATATCATCAGCTGCTAAGCCAGCACTAGCTAACGCTAATGTCGCCGACTCAACAATGGAATAGATAGTTTGATCGACACCATGCAGAGGATTAGCCGGCCCAGAAACTCCAGTCCCCAATACACGTTGCTTTGCATCGGTGATCACAGCTTTACACTTGCTACCGCCACCATCGATACCGATAAATAGCTGTTGTTTCTTTTCATCAATCGTATTCACAAACTATCCTACTTCGTCGCTTATTAGTATTTAATGTCAATAACTACCCATTCGTTCAGATTGATATTTGTTATTTATAACAATTTCTTACATCAATAATCACTGATAATACGTGACAAATTTTTTATAATTACGTTATTTATTGTTCGTTCACTGTAGCCAATAATGACAACGTTGTCATTATTTTTTAATATTCAATTTCATTTAAATGACACATTAGACCAAAACAATTGACAACGCTGTCATTTGTGAGTGAATATATTACAACGCCTAATTGATAGCCATATGAGAGGTATAAAATGCGAATCATCATCCTCGACAATTCACAGCAAGTCGCCCAGCGCGGTGCTGAAATATTTTGTCAACAAATTACAAACAAACCAGATAGCGTGATCGGACTAGCCACAGGCTCAACGCCTATCTCTATGTATCAGGCATTGATCGCTAAATATCAGCAAGGTGAGGTATCATTTAGCAAAGTAACCTCTTTCAATCTTGACGAATACTTAGGGCTCGATGGCAAACACCCGCAAAGTTATCGCTATTTTATGAATGATAAACTTTTCAATCATATTAATATCAACAGCAATCAGACCCATGTCCCTAATGGTTCAAGCGAAACGCCACTAACTGCTGGACAGGAATACGAAGACCAAATCGCCAATTGCGGCGGTATCGATATTCAACTGCTTGGGATAGGCCGCAATGGTCACATCGGTTTTAATGAGCCAACATCTTCACTGGCATCACGTACTCGAATAAAAACGTTAACGAAAGAAACGATTGATGATAACGCCCGATTTTTTACTGATGATGAATTTCAGCCAACGCTGTCAATTACTATGGGCATTGGCACCATTAATCAAACTCGCGCAGTAGTATTACTAGCAACAGGTGATAGTAAAGCCCAAGCGATTAAAGACATGGTAGAAGGACCTATTAGTGCTATGAGTCCCGCTTCTGCATTACAAATGCATCCAAATGCAATTATTATCATTGACGAAGCAGCAGCCTCTTTGCTTAGCCAAACCGATCTCTATAAACACATTGAGCAACAGCAGTTAACACTTCAAAAAACATAATTTTATTCGTCGGTGGTAACGTCACCGGCGACTCCAATTCTCCTATTATTCGTAAAATCCTCCCAAAACCACCGCCGTTAATGCTGTTAATTTCAAACAAAACATACATTAACCTACAACCATCTAACCAAAGATAAATCTTTGATAATAAATAAAATAACACACACAACGATGTAACATAAACTTAACAACATGTTTATAATTTACACAAAATGTGGAATTTTCTCTGGATCAACGTCATCGAAACGTGTAATGTTTGTCATCAAGAAGTGACAACGCTGTCATTTCTGTTTGATAAAACTGTGCTATGCAAATAGTTAATGATTTTGTCTGATGAGATTCAAATATTCGTCTACATTTAGCTATTGCATTGATTCAAAAAAATAACTAACTAAAACCACATACCAGATGGAAGGAAAGTCAATGTCGAGCATGAAATTTAATAAGCGCTTATTGGCAACCAGCATAGCTGTCGCTATGGGCGGAGCAATAGCTCCCGCCATGGCCGAAGAAGACAAAAGCAAAAAACAAGCCACTGATGCCAAAATTGAAGTCATTCAAGTTAGCGGTATTCGTGCCAGTAGCAAGGCAAGCATTAATACAAAACGCTTTGCAGCCTCACAAGTAGACGGTATTGCCGCTGAAGACATTGGTAAACTTCCTGATGTTACAATCGCCGACTCACTTCAGCGTATTACAGGCGTTCAGGTTACACGTACAGCTGGCGAAGGCGGTGTTATTGCCATTCGTGGCTTGCCACAAGTAGACACCACATTAAATGGCGAAGTATTTTTAAGTGCAACGACCATTGATTCATCTGGTGCAGATTACGGCAACCTGCCTGCTCAATTATTCTCTGGCGTTGATGTTTTTAAATCAGCACAAGCAAAACGCAGCGCTGCTGGCATTTCGGGCTCAATCGATCTGCAAACACGCCGCCCTTTTGACATGGACGATGGTTACACTTACGGTCTAGGTGGTGAGTTAACAAATGGTTCTATTAGCAAAGAAACCGATCCAACGCTTAATGGCCTCATTGCGTACAACGGTGAAAAATTTGGTGTGTTATTTGCTGCTGTGACGTCAGAATCAAACCTAGCAACTGATTACAACGGCTATTTTGATACCTCAGAAAATGGCGGAATCGGCGCAGCTAACAACAACCACACTTGGGGTGCAAACTCGCGCGGTGAAGAAACTCGCCATGTTGTGCCACAAGGTTTTGCAGCGTTTAATAAAGAAGAAGAACGTAATCGCGATGCATTTCAACTAACATTGCAAGGTGATTTAGGGGAAGGATTCGAGGTTGTATTTGACGCCTTTTATACTGACCAAGATCGCTTCAATCGTCGTCAAGGCCTATCACAAAACAATCGCTGGAACAGCTTTAACGAATATGCATATCCAAATGATGCAGGCTTTACCGGTGACACCTTTACCGATGCTGACGGCAACGATTGGGCTGGTATTAACTCATTTGACATGGCGTCGTACCGACTTCAAACATTTACGCAAGTTAATAATAACGAAGAAACGTCTGAAAACTACAACCTTGAACTGAACTACAATAACGGTGGTGCTCTCACTGGTCAGGTTCGTATGACTCGCGCTAAAGCGACATCTAGCATGCGTCACGGCTATGGTGAAGGCGATATCTTAAGTATCGATCGTGGCACCTTAGTAACAGGCCCGGGTCAATTCACACAGGGTGCTAATTGTACCAATGGTGAAACTGTTGTTGGTGATAACGGTGGTTGTTATGCTGATTTCTCACCAGGTGGTATTGAAGATATTTTCGCCCTGTCATATGACGCTTCTGGTGAACATCCAGTATTTGGCGGCTTTGATCAAATCGTAAACGGTGGCGCAGGGCCGCAAAGTGTTGCAGCCTACATGGCCGATATCAACTCATATCACATAGGTGCATTCTCATCAGAAGGTAATACTGATGACGAAGGGAGTATCAACACTTTTAGCACACGTTGGAACTATGCGTTTGAAGACAATGATTACATTACTAGTGTAGATTTTGGTGCACGTGTTAGTGAACGAAAAGTGGATCATGACCAGTTTACCTACACATCAAACTTTGGAGATGGCTGTGATATTGCACAATGGAAAGCAGTCGATCAATTTATGAATACTGCTGGTTGTGAAGGTAATCCTGCCGCTGGTGAATATCTCACTGAAGACGTGGGTGATTTAACCGCAGGTACATGGGTGCCATACACTATTTTAGGACCAACGGGTCTTGATGAACATACTGATGTTTCTTTCCAAACAAACTTCGGCGCGGTATCAGGCATTCCGGGTATGTGGGCAATTGATCCAAGTAACTTCGATGATCCACGTCAATTCCATTTAGATACATTTGGAAATGTGCAACGTACTGAAAATGGCGGCGCCACCTACGATGTAGCCCTCGAAGAAACAAGTTTCTTTACACAAGTTAACTTCGAAAATGGTGACATCAGCGGTAATTTAGGTCTAAAAGTCGTTGAAACAGATTTATACGTTAAACAAAACCTCGTTGGCGCATCATTGCCACATAGTGGCTTAGGCCCTGATACGGGAGATGCGGTAACAGAGCGCAGTTATACCGATTATCTGCCGTCGTTAAACATCGCTTATCAAGCCAGTGAAGATGTTGTTGTCCGTGGTGCTTACTCTAAAAACATGCAACCGTTAGACCTTAATCAATGGGGTGGCGGTAAAACCGTTGGCCGTGTAAACAATGAAGACTGTGATTGTTTACGTGTTGTTAATGGTACATTGACTGGTAACCCGGACTTGAATCCTTGGCGCTCTAAAAACGTTTCACTATCAGCTGAATGGTATCCTGGCGAAGAATCAATGTTCTTCTTAGCGACCTATAAAATTGACATCGATAGCTTTACTGAAGGCGGAACGGTAATGATCGATGAGCCAGATGCTGACGGCATTCGTCGTGGTCCTTGGCCATTCGCTACACAGGTTCAAGGTAACGGTGGTAGTGTTACGGGTTATGAAATCGGCGGTAAGATTGCGTTATCTGATTTCCTTGACGTTGCTGTGCTTAATAACATGGGCCTAGATGTTAACTATACCTATAATGACAGTAAACAAGATGCTAAAGACGTTCATGGTAATGACCTACCTTTCGTTGGTATGTCGGAAGATACTTACAATTTAGTGGTATGGTACGAGCAAGACGAATTCTCAACACGATTTGCGTGGAATTCTGTTAGCCCGCGCTTGATTACACAAGGCACTGTTGGTGCGGTTGGTGGTCAGTCGCTTTACCAAGATACCTATTCGCAACTTGATTTCAACTTTAGCTACAATGTTAATGAAGACATCAGCGTTTACGTCAATGGATCAAACATCCTTGAAGAATACCAACAAACTTACCTAGAGTTTAAATCGCAAAAAGCGTTCCAAAACATCTATGAAGCACGTTGGACGTTAGGTGCTCGTATTAACTTCTAATTACTAGCTATCCTAAATGTTAAGCCGCAACGATTTTTCGTTGTGGCTTTTTAGGTATGAAAGGTATAGTAAATTAAACCTTTTCGATAAATTAGTAAGGCAAAAGGGATGACTCTTCATAACAAATCTGTTCGCGACATTGTTATTGTCGGCGGTGGAACTGCCGGTTGGATGAGTGCAGCGGCATTGGCTAATCAATTTAAACAACAGCCAGTAAAAATCACCCTTATTGACTCAAGTGATATTGGCACCGTAGGTGTCGGCGAAGCGACTATTCCAACCATCCGGCGTTTTTATCAAAAACTTGGATTCACCGATCATCAAGTCATGCAAGCGACAAACGCGACGTGCAAACTGGGTATTGAGTTTAAAGATTGGTATCAACCAGATAGCAGTTTTATTCACCCTTTTGGGCTCTATGGCCAAAGCGTGAATCATATCCCTTTCCATCACTACTGGTTGAAACTAAAACATCAAGGCGACACAACGCCACTAGCAAAATACTCCTTAGGAGTGCAGTTGGCTCAACACAATAAATTCATGCCGTGTATCGCCAAGCCACAAAATCAATTAGAAATTTTCGATTGGGCACTGCACTTTGACGCAACACGCTTTGCCAATTTAATGCGCGACTATTCCCTTAAGCAGGGTGTCATTCATATTGACAGCCTCATTGAAAGCGTAACAACTAACAAAAACAACGGCGATATAAGCGCGTTAACGCTTGCCAACGGTCAATGCATTGAGGGTGATTTATTTATTGACTGCTCTGGCTTTAAAGGATTACTCATTAATAAAACCCTCAATGTTGACTATCATGATTGGAGTGAATGGTTGGTGTGCGATCGCGCTATTGCCATCCAAAGTGAAAGTGTCAATCAACCTGCACCTCGAACCATAGTCACTGCACATGAAGCAGGCTGGCAATGGACAATTCCACTACAGCACAGACAGGGTAACGGACATGTCTACAGTAGCCGATTTACAGACGATGATACCGCCAAGCAGCAGCTATTAGATAACATTCATGGCCCACTTATTGGCAAGCCACGTACATTTAAATTTGTTCCGGGACGACGAGATAAAGCATGGGCACACAACGTAGTTGCTATTGGTTTAGCCTCAGGTTTTTTAGAACCTTTAGAGAGCACAAGCATTGCCCTTGTGGAAACTGCAATAGATAAACTGTTGCAAGCACTCAGCTCCAAAAACTATAACCAACAAGTCATTAATCGCTTCAACGAAGTTACTGCACTGGAGTATGAACGGGTTAGAGATTTTATTATTCTTCATTACAAAGCCAATCAACGCAGCGAGCCAATGTGGCAATATTGCCAGACTATGAACCTTCCTCGATCTCTTGAGCAGAAAATAGAAGCCTATCTAACGGGTGGCGAGCTTCAGCGCTTGCCGTGGGAAATTTTTGGTCCTGACAGCTGGCTGGCTATCTTTGACGGCTTTAAGCTGTGGCCGCGTAAATACCACCAGAAAATCGATAAGATGCCCATTGAAATGATTGATAATGGCCTGAAAAAGATGGAACAAGATATTACTAACTTAATGAAAAATGCGTCTGATCACAGTCAGTTTCTAGTGAATAATTTCAACTGCCACTTACCCACGAATACCAAGGTCTCATCATGAATGTAACATCACAGCCCATCAATAAATTCGTCATAGTTGGTGGGGGCACGGCAGGTTGGCTTGCCGCGGCAACCTTAGGGAATATATTTAAAAATCACAGCGTGCAAGTGGAACTCGTTGAATCTGATGACGTGGGCATTATTGGCGTTGGCGAAGCCACCATTCCACCATTATTAGATACATTAGCGGGCCTTGGTATCGATCAAGTTGACTTCATTAAGCGAACGCAGGCAAGTTTTAAGCTTGGTATTGAATTTGAAGATTGGCATACAAAAGGCCAATCATATTTTCATCCGTTTGGCACCTTGGGCGCCTCAATTGACGGCCATGAGTTTTTTCAGTGTTGGTTAAAAACTCAAGCACAAGGTGACAATACGTCACTAATGGCTCATTCTCCTGAAACGCAGTTAGCCAAGGCAAATAAGTTCTTTTTACCATTTGAAGCGGCTAATACCCCCTTAGCTCATACCAAATACGCACTTCACTTAGACGCAACTTTAGTTGGTCAATATCTAAAGGAATTTGCCACCAAGATTGGGGTTAAGCAGACCATTGGTCATGTTGAAGATGTTGAACTTGGCGGCAACGGGAATATTCAAGCCGTCTCCTTAACAAGCGGTCAACGAATTAACGGTGATTTTTTTATCGATTGTACGGGGTTT
Organism: uncultured Gammaproteobacteria bacterium; assembly: GCA_913060565.1. Classification (GTDB taxonomy): domain Bacteria; phylum Pseudomonadota; class Gammaproteobacteria; order Enterobacterales; family Psychrobiaceae; genus Psychrobium. The sequence continues at coordinate 80,917 of CAJXRU010000002.1, forward strand.
AAAGGACTGTTAATCGAACAGGCACTGAGTGCAGGATATGACGATTGGTCTCACTATTTACCGTGCAACAGAGCGGTTGCAGTGCAAACTGAAAACGTCGGCGAAACGACACCATTTACCAATGCAAAGGCACAAGACGGTGGTTGGACATGGCGTATTCCATTACAGCATCGTACCGGTAATGGTTATGTCTTTTGTAGTAAATATGTGTCAGATGAGGAAGCGATCGCGACCCTATTATCTCATGTTAAAGGCAAGGTCATTACGCAACCTCGAGTTATTCCATTTACCACAGGAATGCGCCGTAAAGCGTGGCACAAAAACTGTTTAGCACTTGGTCTGGCGCAAGGATTCTTAGAACCACTTGAATCAACGGCAATTCACCTTGTTTCTAAAACATTAGCGCTATTTGTCCGAATGTTTCCCGATCGACAACTATCGCCAGTTCTCCGTGATGAATTTAACCGCAGAGTTCGAACCGATTACGAAGAAATTCGAGACTTTTTAGTATTGCACTACTGTACAACAGAGCGTGAAGACACGCCTTTTTGGCGCTGGTGCAAGCAAATGGATATTCCGTCATCACTTCAACACAAACTCGACTTTTACCGTGCAAGTGGCAGTTTAATTCCCGGTGTTGAAGAGCTGTTTCAGCCCACCAGCTGGTATGCCGTATTGACAGGAATGGATGTTATGCCGGCGCATTATAATTCAACAACAGACGCGCTAGAGTCTAATAAATTACAAGCATCACTCAACAGTGGACAACAGGCAATTACACAGAGCGTCAATAAACAACCAAGTCATGACGAATTTATTGAAACATATTGTCGTGCTCCAGCCCCCTAATTCTGCGGTGCTCGGCAATGCTTATCGATAAATTGTTGATGACTCATTGCTTGTTTTGCTGCGCCATCGATTGACTGTTGCATTTGGCTTAATTTACTTGCGATGAGTTGTGTAGAGACCAATTCTGCCCGTGGATCTTGACGATTTGGTATCACGCCAAAAGCGTTATACATCGTTAGCCAGCTCGACTTTTCAAACGATTCATTTTCATGCATTACAATATGACCACGACTCTTAAAGAGATTAATTTTATGTTGTAGAGTCGCTGGAATTTCCATATCACGACAAGTGCGCCAAAATTCGCTGTCATCACGCCCGCTAAGTTTGTAATGTAAAATCAAAAAATCGCGAATATTTTCCATTTCATGATTATGAAGCCTATTCACTTCATCAATATCTGCTTGATTGAATGAACTATCAGGAAAAAAAGTCAGCAACTTAGCTAAGGCCGTTTGGATCAATGAAATACTCGTCGACTCTAACGGCTCTAAAAATCCACTAGCAAGCCCAATGGCAAAGCAGTTTTTATTCCAAATCTTTAACCGGCGCCCAGGTGTAAAACGCAAATGACGAGGCTCATTGATCGCCTCGCCAATAATATTATTTTTAAGCTGTTGCTCAGCACTGTCTTGGTTTTGAAAACGACTAGCGTAGATATAACCATTACCCGTACGATGTTGCAGCGGTATATGCCATTGCCAACCATTATCATGTGCAATCGAACGCGTAAAAGGATCCGGCTCGCCAACGCTCTTAGTTTGCATTGCGACTGCCCTATCACACAGCAGGTATTTGCTCCAATCTTCGTAGCCCGTTTGCAACGATTTTTCGATTAAAAGCCCTTGAAAGCCACTGCAATCTATAAAAAAGTCCCCACTAATCTCAGTACTATCTTCAAGAACAACTGACTTAATAAACCCGTTATCTACTCTTAACTTAGTTTCATTAATCAAGCCATCAATATGCTCGACACCGCGAGCTGTACACCAGTTTTTTAAAAACGCTGCGTAACGACCAGCATCAAAATGATAAGCATAAGCATAATCAGCTAGCGGTGATGGAGGGTTCGGATGGGGCTGGGCAAAGTTACCGTAATTGGCGAGCACACAAGCAAAGCTATAGCTCTTCAATGAAGCGTTATGCCCGCTGGCTCGCATGTGATTAATATATTGATGAAATTCAACATTGTCGATTGTCGTACCATAATCAGCAAACGGATGAAAAAACTTGTCACAAGTAACTGACCACTTTTCAAATTGAATACCTAACTTAAACGTTGCTTTAGTCGCTTTAATAAATTCAATTTCATCAATGCCAAGATTACGATTAAATTGAACAATATTAGGAATAGTCGCCTCGCCAACGCCTATAGAACCAATGGCAGAGGATTCAATGACCGTCACTACAGTTGATTGATCTTTTAAATAGTGATTAAGCGCCGCTGCCGCCATCCAACCAGCTGTGCCGCCACCTACGATGACAATACGTTTAAACACTTGTGGCATAACCACTCCTTAATTTAGACCAACCAAAAATTTAGTTCGCAATGTAGCAATCACAAATCCTGATTACTAGTAAATGTTCGCCCAGCGATAGGTGCGCTAAACTGCTCAATTGCACCACGTTTTTGCATCGTGACATAGACTGTTTTTCCATCACTACCACCAAAAGCCACATTGGTTGGATAAGAACCAATCAATTTTATTTCTCTTATTACCTGCCCCTGAGGTGATACTACTGTAACCACGCCCTTACCATAACGGGCAATGTATAAGTTGCCTGCTTGGTCTGCACGCATCCCGTCAAGACCATAATCAGAAAAGGAAATGTGCAGCTGCTTGTTCGTGATATGCCCTTGCTCATCAATATCAAAACGCCACACCTTACGCTGTACACTTTCGTTAACATAAAGAGTTTTATTATCTGGACTCACTTCGATGCCATTAGTCGTTCCCATTTTGTCGGCAAGTAAATGAGTTGTTCCATCTTGAGCTATACGCCACAGCTTACCGACCTCCTGCGCCCAGTTAGGATCGCTGGCAAATAATATTCCATTATCCATAATAGCTAAATCATTAGGCTGATTCATTGCTGTATTACGCGCATGGATTTGTAGGGTCTTCGAGGCCATGTCCACCCGCCAAACAATATGATTTACATAATCCGCTATATACATATTGTTGAAACGGTCAAAACGAATACCATTACCGACAGAATTATCTGGCAATGACAAAAATATATCGGCGCTCCCTACTTCATCAACAACTCCTATTGTCCCTTGCTTAATCACGTTGACTGCATACAATCGTCCACGAGCGTCAACAGCAGGCCCTTCAATTCCTTGCGTAAAAACACCTTCTGCAACCCAGTCTTCGCTATTAAGCACCAATGGAGAACAACCGGACATGTATGCACACCACGCTAACACCAATAAATTACGCATATTTATTGAACCGTCAATGTACGGCCAGCACGCGTGCCATCAAAGGTACGCGTTCTAACCGATATCGGTTTTTGTACATTCACAGGCGCACTATAAGGCAACCATTTTCCACCGGCCTGACGATATTCAATATCAACACCATCTAAACTGGTATTTGCATGTAATTTGCCATCAATCACTTTAGCGCCAACCGTTGGCAGTCGATAGAACACGCCAGCGGCTTCTAGCTTTGGTAATTCCTTTTGGGCCAATGCTTGTGAGAAAATGTGCCACTGCGCATCACGTTTAGCACGTAACGCTGGAGTAAATGAAGCTGTTCGGTTGGAATAAACGGCACCGTTTTCATTGTAAGGGACTTCCCAATCTGCTTGATGCCATGCCCGTTCAGCTAACGAAATAATGCGTGGATAAACCATATACTGTGCTTGCTCGACGCTGCGCACTGTCTCACTCCATAATTGTCCCTGAATACCAGCTGCTTTGTATCCTCTAGGCAAGGGTTGATGAAGCACTTTACCGAAAGAATCAACTTGCAAGGTATCATTACTTTCAAAAGGCTGACCTTTCGTTGTCACTCTAAACTCTGCATGAACTGGTAAATTATCAGGCATGAAGTTAAAGACTGTTTGGCTATTTACACGTCGAGACGCCCATTTATAGCCACGCTCTTTTGGGTCAAAGTCATAGGGGAAATCAAAATACGTCAGATCAGGAATCGACAAGACGATATTCCAGCCACGATGGGCCTGTTCACTCGCTTGTTTGTGCGCACCGCCAGGAAATGTTCCCCAAATATACGAATAGACATCTGAAGGCATGTTACCAGCATCAGTCTCTCCCATACCGTCATTCCAACCACCAACGCTGATACCTTTATTCGCAACCATGGTAGAAACACGTTCGATAAAATGAGCACTTAGATGTTTTGCATCCGTAATTGCCACATCAGAACGATTCATCAATGTTTTACACGCTGGCGAATTAACCCATGCTCCGGCCGTCTCATCAGCGCCGATATGGTACATTGTTAGCGGATGCTCTGCGGCGTCATGCATTGCTTGTAGGTCGACTAGCACACGGTCAATGAAACGATATGTCGATTCCATACAGATATTCAATGTATTATCACTGTAATGCTGAATCGAACTGTATTTCGTTTTATCATCCAAATCAGTAAGTAAATACTTTTTGGCTTCAATAGGTTGTTCAAGCTTCATATAATGCTCATAGCGTGCTTCCATTGCTTTAACGGCTGCACGCGAATGTCCCGGCATATCAAGCGAAGGAATAACTTGAATATGATGTGCAGAGGCAACCCTCAAGATTTCTTGGTAATCCATTGTCGATAGGTAGCCGTCACGCATAGGCTCGCCAGCACTGCCTAATTGCGGCTGTAAACACTGTTTGTCCGACAAATCCATACAGCGCTTACTACCTACTGACGTAAGCTCTGGCAATGATGGAATTTCTAAACGCCACCCTTCATCTTCTGCCAGGTGTAAATGAAGTTTATTAAGTTTATAAGCCGCCATTTGTTTAATTAGCTGAATCAAAAAGTCCTTACCATGGAAGTTTCGCGCTACATCAACATGCTGCCCACGATATTGATAACGCGGGCTATCAGTCACGCTCATCAGCGGCACTTTAGGGTTATTTAAGCGTTTGAGCGACGCTAACGACTGTAATGCGTAATAAGCGCCAGTCTTATCACTGGCTTTAATGTCTATGCCCTTGTCATGGATAGCCATGGTATAACTACCTTCTACAGCCCCAGCTTTCGGCAGTACATCGATAATAACATCGACACCTTGCTTAGCTTCCTTTAATCCAACAAGTGATAACCTATCTAACGCACTGACCAGAGAGTGACGTGATACACCGATTAACTTAATTTTTAATCCGCCCGATAAATCTAACTGACGGGCTAATTTATCAATAACAGCAGATGACGGTGTAGGGATAATCAATGATGATAGCTTCTCTAGCGTGACAGGTGTTTTCTGGACACTTACTTGTTGAGTAAACAACCAGTCGGTTGTTGCATCAGGATTTATATCATCGATCGATTGGCGAGATTGTAGGGGTAAGTTATCAAATGGTTCCACGTAAAGCTGCTGTTCAAGCCCAGTGTCAGGATCAATTGTCGTTTTAGTGCTCGCAATAACGCGTGGTTTAGCCCCCGGTACGCTTAACCAATAGTTAGGCATCACTTCAGACTCAGTAATCAACGTACTATCAACCCACAACAACACTTGCTTGGTTTCCCCAGCTTTAAAATCAGAAAAACCTTCTTTCGGCCTGATCTGATGAATGTCACCATTGATATGTTTTATAGATAACTGCTCACTTAACCCTAAATAAGTTGGGTACACTTGAGAAAAGTGAATAGACCAATCTTGGATGTCTAGATTTGTCGGGTTTGTGAGATTGACGTATGCGCTATAACATTTAGCCACCGCTTTACCATTTTTAGCTGGACATGGTTCTACATTACTTACGAAATCATATTTAACAACCAAACTATCTGCTAGCTGAGCAGCCATAGTTTCTATCGGTAACGCCTTACTAACTTTCTCTTTTGGACTTGATTTATCATTGCACCCCAACATCGCTAAGCTCATGCATAACAACAAGACATTTTTATTTTTATTCATTTTTATACCCTTGAGACTCTAAACCTTGATGAAAATACTGCGGCGATACAATACATTCGAAATAAACCAAAAAATGGCAACGTGGATAAATGCAAAAGCAAAAGACGCAACTTTAGGCACTAAAAAAACTGCCAGTTGTTCGTATAAATATTGATAAAGCGTGATATTACCAATGGCGATAAATTGATATGTTGCAACCCACAACCATGACAAGACATAGATAAATAGCGGATTACTGCCATAAACCAGTAGAGGATCGACAAGCTTTAATTGGGCCTTAATATCCACTAACCAAATAAAAAATGCTAAAACAAAAAATGCGCAGCCAGTTGAAAACACAACATAGGAGCTTGTCCATAACGACTTATTAATCGGCATGACTACATTCCATAATAAGCTGATAACAATTAACATTGCACCAAACAAACTTAATCTTTTGATACTGTCTATTTTACTTGGCGCATGCGCCAATAACATTGTTGCTAAAAATCCTGTCAACACATTCACAATAGCAGGCAGCGTACTTAATAAACCTTCAGGGTCAAAAGCAATTCCTTTCCCTTGCCATAAATGATTTTCCCCCAACACCGCCAAATCAAACGAGCGCACCACATTATGCTCTAAGGAATAAGGGGCGCTACTTCCCATAGTCATTAGTAGCCAATAACTCATCAAAATAGCGACACATGCGATAATTAATTGACGCCATGTCAATAACAAGACTAGAAGGGCACCTATCCCATACGCGATCCCTAAGCGTTGTAATACTCCCATCACCCGTAAATTTTCCATATCCGCTGCTTGCGAGTAGACATTTAACCCTAAACCAATCAGAAAAATTATGGCACTTCGTTTGATAATCTTAGCGACAGCGAGGGGCGAAAATTCAAAATTACTTTTACTAAATGCAAAATATAATGCAGAGCCAATAATGAAAAGAAAGAAAGGAAAAATTAAATCGGTAGGTGTCACACCATGCCAGTCGGCATGTAGAAGCGGTGAAAAGACATGGCTCCATGTGCCAGGAGTATTAACTAAAATCATTAACGCTATCGTGATTCCACGAAATGCGTCTAATGCTAGATACCTATTATTATTGTTCACTAGCGTCTCCCAATTGCTATTTATATCAACTAATAATAGTTGACAAAAAACGTACAATAACACAATTGACAACGCTGTCAATTGTCCATATCTACCTAAACTATAAATTCAAGCCATCCCAAATACTTATTTAATAGCGTCAAAAAGAAAAAATGATTGCAGGACAACTAGAAAGCTCATAATCTTAGCGATAATTCTCATACAACAGTCGCTTAACAGATGAAAAGTAATATCAATGATGTCGCCAAACATGCAGGCGTTTCAATAAAAACGGTCTCTCGGGTCATCAATAACGAGCCATCCGTACGACAAGCGACAAGAGAAAAGGTATTACAGTCCGCAAAAGAGCTCAATTATAAGCCTAATTCAGCTGCCAGAAACCTAGCTGCAACGAAGTCTTATACCATTGCTTATATTTATGATAATCCCAATGCTTATTACATCATAGACATGCAAAACGGCATTTTAGCAGAGTGTCGAAACCAAGGTTACGAATTACTAATTCACCCGTGTAATGCGAAGGACAGTGGTATTGTCGATGAATTAATAACCATGATAAAAGGGGCACAGTTAGCAGGTGTCGTTTTAACACCGCCGTTTTCCGAAATGCCAACATTAATTGATTCACTTGAAGAAAATGACATTAAATATGTGCGTATTCTGTCAGGAAGCAATCTAACTGACGGAGACAGCTCAAGCGTTTTAGTCGATGATCACAAAGCATCATTAGAGTTAACTCAACACTTGATAGATCTTGGCCATAAAGATATCGCCTTCATCAGCGGTGAAAAAGAACACCAATCAACGTTAGAGCGTTTAGCTGGATTCAAACAAGCGTTAACTGACAATAAAATCCGAATTAATAGCAAATTTATTATCGACGGCGAGTACTCATTTGAGTCTGGTGTAAACGCCGCTAAAAACTTACTTACTCTTGAGAAAAAACCTACTGCGATTTTTTCATGTAATGATGAAATTGCCGCTGGAGCACTATTCGCATCGCGACTAATGAATGTGGAAATACCCGAACAATTATCAATTGTAGGTTTTGAAAATAGTCCATTCTCGCGCCAAACATGGCCCAAGTTAACAACGGCTAATCAGCCGAATATCGACATTGCTCAAACCGCTACGAGGCTACTAATTTCTCAAACAAGAAATACAGCTCCAACTGTCGAGCAGCAAATATTTATTCCGGAATTTATTGGCAGAGATTCAAGTGGCCCCTGCAATTAGAAGTGCTAAATGATAGAGATAAAAAAAGGCCTTACAATGTAAGGCCTTTTTTATACAAATAAAAATTAAGCGTCTGCGCGTAGTTTAGCTAACTTGTTTGCGTGATGTAATGAACCTAAATGTGCAAAAATAGGACCCAAATAACCGCGCTTTCTTAGATCTAAATGAGCTTCATCTGACATTTCATGTAATTTTTTCTCATCAACTAATAACAAACCATTCAATTGCACTTTTTCACCATTAATTTCTACGGTCAAAGTTTGCTCGATTAGCAAGTCTTTCTCAACTAAGAAATCACAAAACTCACGTGTAACCTGCATGCTACCAAAATAATTCGATAATGACTCAATGCGGTTTTTAAGATATTCAGTCTGCTCATCGCCTTCAAATAATGCGTCGCCTTCTTTTTCATTAATCAACGGACTGTTCTCATTGACTAACATTTGCAAACGTTCGTGGTCATCAGCTGTTGGTACCATCGCAAATGGATGATGAGTTACAACAGCCGGTAAGTATTCACCTACCCATTTACCTTCTTTATAAAAGAGATTTTCTTCTGGTTTCAATCCTAATAAAGCGGCAGGTTGTACGATTTTGTTGTCATCTTCATTCGGACGAATAAAAATTACCGGCATCGCGGCACCGGCCTTTGCAAACTCATGAACTAATAAAGGTAAAACCTGCTGATTTTTAGTACCTTCTATATGTAATTCTGACTTAATTTTAATATTACCGTGCGCTTTCGCATTTAGTGCTTTCATTGGAGAAGTCATTTATAAATTTCCTAAATCTTTTATTATTGTGTATCTAAAAATAGATATGGGGCACATATTAGAGAACACAAGTGTTCAATACAAATTGTTTAACAAAAAGATTACACAGCTTACCGCGTTAAATAGAACGATAAAAATAAACCCACATAATCAATTAGATAGCAAACAATTGCTTTAAACGTTTTCTGGAGTACTTTTTACAACCTATTAAATTATTTAACGATTAACTGAACAGTATGGTGGCTTAGTTTGGCAATGGTTTTCAAATCAGCAAACCAAGGTAAGAGGCAAGCTAATACCAATCTAGGTAAGTAGATGGTCTACTTTCTTACGAGAATAAATTGATTAGAACACATGTTTATTGTTCCAGACAAAACATAAGTACCTACATCGTGTAGGCAAGGCATTTATTGTCGTATGTAGTTATTCTACATAGAGAATAAATAGCCCAGTTGCCTACAGGACGTAGGTAAGGAGCGCTAGCAGGACGCGGTAGCTTTATCATCTATTTAGGCCGTTAAAAATGATCAGATATTTTCCTAGGTTGGTTTCACTAAACGTCAGAAAGCAAAAAAGCCGCTACAACATAAGTTGCAGCGGCTTTCTCTAAAAAATTGTCTGGATGACCCGAAGGGGGTTATACAAGGATGTATAACATAAATAGATGTCTAGCAATGTCCTACTCCCTTGATGTGAAGTCCGTCGAACAAGGTTCGACGCAACGAGCATCAAGGGCGATGTTTGTCTGTTGCACATAGTGCATCGCAACAAACATAAGCTGTGTTGGGGAAGCCACTAGCGAAGCTAGCGGATGAGCGTCGGAAGCAGGACTGCGCGGTAGCGCTTTAAGCGTGAGGCCCCATTCATGTGACGCTATCACAGTACTAGGTAAAATTAAAAGTCGTAAAATGCAAAAGGCCCCGTGTATTTCTACACGGCGCCTTTCACTAAATAGGTGTCTAGCAATGTCCTACTCCTTTGATGTGAAGTCCGTCGAACAAGGTTAGACGCAACGAGCATCAACTAAGCTGGGGAAGCCCCACACTGCCGTTGTACCGACAATCTCCTCCTTGACCGTATTGCACTGACTTCGTCAGCGACAGGCACTATCTCGGCGCTAAGTCGTTTCAGGACTAAGTTCGGAATGGGCAGGAGGGGAAGGTCCGTTGCGCAGCAACGCAACTTTCCCCGGCGTTGATGGGGCCTATCATCATGCGTAATTAACCAAACGCCAGAAAGCAAAAAAGCCGCTACATTTCTGTAGCGGCTTTTTCTAAATAGGTGTTTGGCAATGTCCTACTCTCACATGGGGAAGCCCCACACTACCATCGGCGCTAAATCGTTTCACTACTGAGTTCGGAATGGGATCAGGTGGGACCAATTTGCTATGGTTACCAAACTAATTGAGTGCTCTTAATGACATAGTCACCAAAAACGAATTTGGAAAGCTGTTCTCTTTTAAAAGAGTATTCAATATTCTTAACACAACAAGACATTCTTAGATATTCTTGAGGTTACTTAAAACACATTAGGTGTTGTATGATTAAGCCTCACGGGTCATTAGTACAAGTTAGCTCAACGCCTCACAACGCTTACACACCTTGCCTATCAACGTAGTAGTCTCCTACGGCCCTTTAGGGAGATTAAATCTCCAGTGAGAACTCATCTCGAGGCTCGCTTCCCGCTTAGATGCTTTCAGCGGTTATCGATTCCGAACGTAGCTACCGGGCAATGCTATTGGCATAACAACCCGAACACCAGCGG
>CAJXRU010000003.1 GCA_913060565.1 uncultured Gammaproteobacteria bacterium
GTCTCGTGGGCTCGGAGATGTGTATAAGAGACAGATATTAACGCGTTCTTTAGGAGCTACTGAGCCCCCCTTTTTTTTACTCATAACATCTCCCTGAGATATAAGAATGTTTAGCAATCAAATTAAGCTTAAAAAGTAATCAAACAAGATTTGATCGTTCGAAAAATCTTTACGGGCTAGTAATTTATCATTACTTGCTACTTTAATAAAACACTTTAGCTCTAGCTATACGCGACTTTTGCTTAAGTTAACCAACTGAATGTAATTTTTTTGTTATATATCAACAATCAAAACCATAGATATCATTAACAAAAGATTAACGAAAAAAATAACTTCTGAAAGTTAGCAAAAGACATCACATAAACATATCCCTCTTAAGAGGGATATAAGGATATTTCTAGTTAACCGTTCATAATGTGTACGCAGCATCGTACATTCGGACAATAACGGACACTTTGCAGCGTCCGAGCGGACATTTCCCAATACAACAATTAAATATTAACACTTTAAAAACAATAACTTAATTAATTATTCATTATTGGCACACAACTCGCAAACATAGGGCATACGCATGACAATAAAATGAGAACACCATGATTAATGGAACAGATGGACAAGACGAAGTAATCACGACAACTGCAAATGCTAAACCGTGGAAAAAGATTGCAATTAGCACTGTTGTCATTATGGGCTTAGCTTGGGTGAGTCTACCGACACTTAGCCAATGGGTTAACAGCACACCAAGCGTTGAATCTCAGTCAGTGATGAAAGCAACTGCATTTACCGGCACTCTGGTTCGTGATATCGCAGTCAACGGTAAGTTGGTTGCGGCAAACGCGCCAACACTTTATAGCTCAGAAGCAGGACAAGTAACCTTACTTGCTAAGCCAGGTGATATCGTTGCGCAAAACGATATTGTCGCAACAATCTTAAGCCCTGAACTTCAATCTCAAATCAAACAAGCCAATGCCAAGCTCGAGCGATTAAAAATTGATGCGAATCGCGGCGAGTTACGTGACAGTGAAGCGCAATTAGATCTTGAGCGCAGCCTAGACACAGCGAAGGTTCGTTTAAACGCAAGTAGCCGTGAGTTAAAACGCGCTGAAATTTCATTTGATAAGCAAGTTATCAGTGAACTGGATTTAGTGACTAAACGAGATTCGAAATTAGAAAATGAATTGCTATTTAAACATGCTCAAAAACGTGTTGAGCTGGCTAAGAAACGTCTTGAATTTGAAAATCAAACACGAGACTTCTCGGTAAAAAGCCAACAATTAGTGGTTGATGAGCTGCAACGCCGCGCAGAATTACTCAGTGTACGTGCGCCTGTTGCAGGTGTCGTTGGTAATTGGTTAGTGCAGAAGAAAGAACGTGTATCTAACACACAAGCCATCATGACGGTGGTGGATTTAACACAATACGAGGCAGAGCTTAATGTACCTGAATTTTATGCGGACGATTTAGGATTAGGTCTTGATGTTCAAATGAAAATTGCTGGCAAATCACTCATTGGAAAAGTCATTTCTATATCGCCAGAAGTTAAAAATAGCCAAGTCATGGTACGTGTATCAATTGCACATAATGAAGAGTTAAAACTTCGTCAGAATCAACGCCTGAATGCACGAATCGAGTTTGAGAAAAAAGATAACGTGTTGATGGTCAAACGTGGTGGTTTCTTATCAACAGATGGCGGCCGCTCTGCCTATGTCGTCAATGATCAGTTTGCAACTAAACAACCGATTTCGATTGGCTCGCAAAGTGTCGAGTTCGTGGAAATTACCTCCGGTTTAAAGGCGGGTGACGAGGTCATTATCTCATCAACGCAAGAATTTGATACACACCCTACTGTTTCACTAGATTAATAATTAATAATAACGAATTAGGAAGAAAAATTATGCTTAACATGAACAACATCAGCCGAATTTATCGCAGCGATACCATTCAAACACATGCACTACGTGATTTTAGTTTAGACGTAAAAGCAGGCGAATTTGTCGCAGTAACAGGGCCGTCTGGTTCGGGCAAGTCAACATTCCTAAATGTTGCCGGCTTACTCGATGGCTTTGACCAAGGATCGTACGAATTAGACGGTGTTAACATTCAGGGGTTAAACGATGACGAATTATCGCGATTACGTAACGAGAAAATTGGCTTTATTTTTCAAAACTATAATCTCATTCCGGACTTTAACCTGTTTGATAATATTGATATGCCATTACGTTATCGCGGTTTTAATGCTGCCGAGCGAAAACGCCGTATTGCTAATGCCTTAGAACAAGTCGGATTAGCAAGTCGCGCAAACTATTTACCAAGCCAACTATCTGGCGGCCAACAACAACGTGTCGCTATCGCCAGAGCACTCGCAGGTGAGCCAAAAATCCTGCTTGCCGATGAGCCAACAGGTAACCTTGATTCACTCATGGCTCGTCAAGTAATGGAGTTGTTACACACTTTAAATGAAGCTGGCAGTACCATTATTATGGTTACTCACGATCCAGAGCAAGCACGTAGTGTTGGTCGTAATGTACAGGTGATTGATGGACAAATTACTGATCACAGTGTGTACGCGCCTGAAAAAAATAACGCGCCTATCGAAGTTAACGCTTAAGGAATTATCATGGAAATGTTTAATTATTACCTAAAATTAAGCGTAAGAAATTTAAAGCGAAATCGCTTGTTTTTTATCTTAATGATTTCAACATTGGCCGTTGGTGTTGGTGTTTTTTTAGCGAATATCGCCATTATTAAATCAATGGCTAACGATCCTATTCCTCACAAAAGCGATCGAATATTCAACGTCACCTTGAATATTTGGCCTAACGAAAACCCTAGTGCTCGATTACGTGAAACCATGCGTTATGACGATGCAATGCATATCCTTAAAAATGAGATTGCAACAAATACACTAGTGCATTATCAATCAAAGGTTTATACACGCGACATCAACTCAGATAATTTGTCTCGCTATCCTGCCGTTGTAAGAGCAACCACACCAGACTTTTTCCCGATGATGGATGCCCCTTTTGCATTTGGCGGAGCATGGACAGAAGATCATGCTAAACAAGTTGTCATTGGTGATTCATTAAATCAGCAAGTATTTAATGGCGGTGATAGCGTAGGAAAAACCATTGAAATTGATGGAAAATCTTTTGAAGTTGTTGGGGTATTAAAACCATGGGTTGTTAAACCAATGTTCTATCATGTCACTGGCACGCAAGCATTTGATATCAGTGATGACATCTTTGCACCTATCGAGACTGCGATGGATAGTGAATGGGCAATCAACGTTCAAAGCTCTCAAACAGAGCAAATAGATTCAGTGTCAGATAACCGCGGCAAGAACGGTTTTTTCATCCAAGCATTTGTGCAATTAGATACGCCACATCAAAAATTGGCAATGCAACAATACTTGGATAACTACTCACAACACAGAAAAGAGCAAGGCGATTTCTTACGCGCTAACGACAACCGTTTATTAGACGTAAATCAATGGCTAGAACATCATAACGTTGTTGACGAGCGCATGCTGGCTTTCGCTATAGCCACGTCTCTATTCTTAGCAGTGTGTATATTTAACGCCAGTAGTTTATTGCTTGCTCGTTATCACAGTGCACGTTTCGAAACAGGTCTTCGCCGCGCAATAGGTGCTCGTATTAAGGATATTTTTTACCAAGGACTAGTAGAGAGCATGATTATTGGTTTGTGTTGTGCCGCTTTAGCACTCGTATTTGGCTGGTTGTTCTTAAAGATATCGATGACGTTATTTCCAAAGCTTCAGTACACAAGTGATATCGATGCGTCACTCATTATATTTGGTGTCATTATTGCCCTTACAACTTCATTCATTAGCATGATTTATCCACTGATTCGTTCATGCCAAACGTCGTTATCAACCACTTTAAAATAAGGCCTTACCATGAATATTAAAGCGCTCCTAAAAGCATTACGCCTTAGAAAATTTGCTACGGCACTATTATTACTTCAATTAAGCCTAACGATTGGTTTAATGGTCAATACAGTTATATTAACCGCCAGTGCCATCGAAAAATTAAAACGACCATTGGGGTTTGACGTTGAACAGCTCATTACCGTTGAGTTACTGCCAACTTCAGGCGCTTTTCGTGATACAGACTATTATCGTTCTATTGCCAAGCAAGATATTGAGAAAATTAGTGCATTAGACGGTGTTATTAGCGTTGCGCATTACAATCAATTGCCGATTCAAAACGGTGGCTGGAATGGCAATGTACAAGCGGCAGATTTACCTGAAGACGCAATTTTACCGCGTGAATTACAATACGTTCCAAAGTTCTTTAGTAGCGAAATTGGACTAGAAAACCTTGGCGTCGAGATTATTGAAGGCCGAGCCTTAACAACACTTGATGATTTTACTGATAGATTCTATTCAGATAATCGTGGCAGTAGCGACGATACCAATATTATCTTGACAGAATCACTTGCCAAAGCCGTGTTTCCAAACAAATCAGCGATTGGTGAGCTAACCAATAGCGGCCGTGTTGTTGGCATTGCAAAGGACTTCGTTATTAGCCCTAATCATACTCGCGGGAATTCAAAATACTTCGGCGTATTTTCAAGCTTTATGTATTCGCAGTCTGATTTCATTCAAAACTACGTAGTACGTGTAGAGCCAGGCAAGGTAGCACAAGTTCAAGCGCAATTACGTGACACCATTTTATCAGTACAACCTGAACGCGATATCATCAGAGTACAAAGCATGAGTACAAGGCTTAAAAAGTTTTATAGTCAAGAATCTGGTTTAGCGAGCTTATTTGGTTTACTTTCGATTCTTATGATCATAGTTACCGTTGTAAGTAGTTTTGCTCATGCACATTTTCACGTGACGCAGCAACGTAAGTTCATCGGCATTCGCCGCGCGCTTGGCGCCAGAAAAAAGGACATCATGCTGTATGTATTTAGTGAAAATTGGCTATTAAATTTTGGCGCAAGCTTACTAGGCATTGCAACAATGATTGGACTGAATGTCGCTTTATCACAAGTAATAACTATCGATAAGCCAGACGTATTATTGTATGCTCTAGCCGTAACTATTGTCTTTGCAGCAGGTACCTTAGCCACTTGGTTACCGGCTTATAAAACAACAAAAATTTCGCCAGTTATCGCAACTCGCACTCTATAAATAATAATAAATGTCGCCACTTCGCAGTGGCGACAAATAAGAACAGCAGGAATTGTTAATGAAGCGGATCCTAGTGGTTGATGACAACCATGATATTTTAGACGCTCTAGATTTATTACTTAGCCTACATGATTATCAAGTAGTAACCGCCAGTACTGTAAAAGACGCTGTTATCACAGCAACTAATCAACAGATAGACCTAATCATTCAAGACATGAATTTTAGTCAAGGCACCACATCCGGCGCTGAAGGGAAATCTCTTTTTTATCAATTTAAAGATATAACACCCGAGACGCCAATTATTGTTATCACGGCGTGGAGCCAATTAGAAACAGCTATTGAACTCGTAAAATCAGGCGCTGCCGACTACTTACCTAAACCGTGGAACGACACAAAATTACTGCAAACAATTAGTGAAAATGTTCAACAGAGTACGCCAGTAAAGTCACAAAAAGCATCATCAGCAACTAACCAACTGATTATTGAAAGTGCACCGATGAAGCAACTCATCGCCATGGCGGGTAAAGTTGCAGCGAGTGATATCAGCGTACTCATTACCGGTGCCAATGGCAGTGGTAAAGAGCGTATTGCTGATTATATTCATCAGAATTCCCCGCGCAGTGCTCAACCCTTTATCAAGGTCAATATGGGAGCGCTCGCCAGTGAATTAATGGAAGCTGAGTTATTTGGCGCCGAAAAAGGTGCATACACTGGTGCTACATCGATGCGCCAAGGTCGTTTTGAAGCTGCTGATGGTGGCACATTATTCCTAGATGAAATCGGAAATTTACCATTGGCAGGACAAATGAAATTGCTGCGGGTACTGCAAACAGGCCAATTTGAACGCGTTGGCTCAAGTGAAACTATCAGTGTTGATGTTCGTGTTGTCAGTGCAACAAATAGTGACCTGCTACAAGCCATCAAAGATAATCTATTTCGCGAAGATTTATACTATCGGCTCAATGTTGTTGAGCTGAATTTACCGCCCCTCAATCAGCGTCAAGATGACATACTTCCCCTCACTCATCACTTTATAGGCAGTGATTATCAACTAAGTGAAGAAGTAAAGCAGTTACTCCCTAGACAGCCGTGGCATGGCAATGTACGTGAATTAGAAAATCACTGTAAACGCGCCGTGGTACTGTGTAATGACCACTTGTTACTCAGTGAACACTTTATGTTAGACAGTCGTGTCTCGTCACCCGTAAAAATAGACGATGATAAAACGCTATTAAAATCGGTATTAGATAAACATCAATGGGTGATTGCGCGTGCAGCCAATGAATTAGGCATGAGTCGACAAGCATTGTATCGCCGCATCGAAAAGCATCAAATCAGCCAAAACTCGGAAAGCTAATATGTGGTTAATTATTGCATTGGGCGTACTCCACATTGGTGTCATGACAAGTGTTTACTTCTTTGGCGTCCAATATCCTATAACGACGATGAGCTTTTTTCTGTGTTCACTCATAGCCACTTTTGAGCTACTTAAGCGACAATTAAAACGTCATCAAATTATTCTGCAAAGTCTCGATCATGGATTACAAAGCTTACGAGACAATGATTTTTCAGTGAGCCTGAACCATCAAAAAGAAAAAAGCTATAACCCACTCATTGAGGCATTTAATCAAACAAGTGCCAATTTAAGAGATGAGCGTCAACGACTTTACCAACGTGAAATGATGTTAGATAAAGTGCTTAATGCATCCCCAATGGTCACCATCTTGGTGGATCACCGCGATACCATTGTGTTCACGAATAACAGTGCTCAACAAGCATTTGAGTTAAACGGCTCTATTGTCGGACGGCAATGGACAGGCTTGGTTAATTCTCTTGCACCGGAGTTTCAACATGCGTTAAATCATCACGGTGAAACGATTTTTACATTAACCGACAGCCAAGGCGCACAACAAGCGTGGCACGTCACTAACTCTAGCGTCACCATCCACCAAGCGCGCCATAAACTCTTTTTACTTAAAACGATTACCCAAGAGTTATCGAAACAAGAAGTCGCGACATGGAAAAAAGTCATCAGCGTCATCAGCCATGAACTCAATAATTCTATCGCGCCGATTAGTTCGATGTGTCACAGCGGAGAGCTGCTAGCTAAAAACCTTGATGAACCGCGCTTAAACCGCGTCTTTAATACCATTAGTGGCCGTGTGAATCACCTCAATGATTTCATTAAGGGGTATGCCACGTTAACTAAGGTTAAGCTCCCCCACAAGCAACCAATTATGTGGCCAGCGTTGGTTGAGCAGTTACAAACACTTTATCCGTTTGAACTGCTCAGTGCCTTGCCAAGTACCTCAATTGATGGTGATCTCGCTCAACTTGAACAGGTATTTATTAACGTACTCAAAAACGCTCATGAAGCCGATGCAAGTGGAAAAATCAGCATGAATTTTGATACGACAGCTCATGGCCTTGAAATAACCATTAATGATAATGGCAGCGGAATGTCTGCTGAAGTGATTCAAAATGCGCTACTGCCCTTTTATTCAACAAAACATTCAGGCACGGGTTTAGGGTTGGCACTTTGCCGTGAAATTATTGAAGCCCATGAAGGAAAGTTAATATTTAATAATCGTGATCAAGGCGGTTTAAGTGTACTAATTATCCTACCACTCATTGACTGATAATAGTTTTCATTTAGAATATTGCTAAATATTAGAGTATTTGGTAGCACTATGATTGAACACGCATCACTTAAGACGCTTAAAAAGCAGAGTAAATCGCAGGTAAAATCTCTTGAAAAAGCGATCTACAAAGCTGTAAAGAAGCGTTTAAAGTCTCAAGCCATTGAAGCGGTATCTCTTGATGAAATGAGCCAACTTGATATTGATGAGCTCGCAAATAGTATTGCTAAACAGCTGGTACCCACTAACCCTAAGCCAGCTTCAAATGATACTGCAATCATTGAGACGGTAAGTCCAATCAACGTAAAACCAAGTTCGATGAGCTTCGCGTTAACGCCTTATAAAAATTCTCCCTGCAAACAGTGCCCAGCAAAATCAGGCGGTTTATGTGCCTGTGCGGTTAAAGCCCAAAAGCATAAAAAAGTAAGCTAATTAACGTTCAGTTTCTATTCATAATCATTCAACTACATTGCCTATCTAATTGTAATTACTACGATAAAAGAAAGGACTCAAATGTATAAAACACTCGTCATCGCATCGATAATGCTCTCATCTTTTTCAGCTAACGCAACGCCAGAAAATGATAATTTAACAACTCAAGAAAACGATAACTCACCATATTTTTCTTTTGGAATAGGCATTGGGTACAATTATGCGGGCCTAGGCTTTAATGTCGCCTTGGTAAGCGAAACCGATTTTAAATATATTGCTCTTGGATGCTCTAGTGTTACTAGTTACAGTCGAGATTGTGATTCCTTTGGTGTAGGTTGGATCAAAAGTGATATCTTTGACTTTGGTAATAATAAACACGGTTTAGGACTATTTCTGTATTCTGAGTCTGATAACGTATTAGTGAAAAAAGACGCTGCTAACAGTCGTTATCGGAGTAATAGAATTTATGAATACGGTGTGCAGTACACCTACTATATGAACGAAATCAATAATGCAGGCTTCAACTTCGGCGTTCATTTAGGGGACTCATATAGTAAACACCGTGACGAGGGATACAGTTTAGGATTGCAGGTTGGGTATCAATTTTAGTTAGTTTTCAGCGAAGCATCGAGGCGTTTATTGCCAAGTTTTACGGACATTATGGTTTGTTGATTCATAACCATAATATTAGGGCCTGTTGATCTTTGGTGAAGGTTTTTGCAGCGAATTGTTCGGGCTTTATACAAGGCAGAGCCTGTGACGCTTAGCGGGCTAAGCTAGCACGCGATAACGCCGTAGAAATCACGAACAAACGCTGTCCTTCGGATGCAATGACAAGACATTTTCGCCGCGTTTTTCGTCGCTCGCCTAGGTAAACTAGACCACGCTCCTCATGCCTTGCGAAAAAGCCTTGTCAATTGCACAAAATTCATCCTCGAAAGATCAACAGGCCCTAGTAAATTCAGTTTTAATTCATCTGACTTAGCAATAATCGTTATCTCTTTATTTCACTGGAGATATTATGCATAAATTATTTTTATTGACCACATTATTAATCTTATCCTTCTCTTGCGTAGCAATCGATAGTTTAATCATCACTAAATCAGTTGTGCTAAGCGCCACATCAGATATAAAACCTAAATTCTCTCTTCATCACATTACGCAACAACCAGAAAACCAATTAGGATTTGATGTTTCCTTGCTTAGTGAACGCGATATGAGTTTTGCTGTAATGACATGCGAAAATCTAAACAAACATGTTGTAAATAGCTCTTCTACTGAAGTCTGCACAAACGGTAACGCGCCATGGATTGAAAATAGCATTCATAATAAAACAACTAATCACCACGGAATTGGAATTTTCATCAATTCAAAAAAGAACTTACTGACTAAATTTATTGATTACGAGTTTATTGCAGAATCAGACATTACTTATGAATACGGCTTAGGCTATAACTATAACTCACCTTACGACGGGAACAGTAGCTTACAATTTGCAGCTCACCTTTATAGGTACAATGATAAACGTATCAATAATTCAAACGATTCCTCAGGTATTAGCGTTCAATTAGGCTATCAATTTTAATGATATTTTATAGTAACTTTTTGCTATACTGCGCCGCCTTTAATATTTGATATCACTGTTTATGCGCCTGTTAAAAACTGCAATTCATCCTGATGCTAATCCACAATCATCAACAATGTTTCATCGCCGTGCTGCTCGCGCTATCGTCCTCAATGGTGAGAATATTTTAATGCTCTATACCGAGCGTTATCATGATTACACCTTACCCGGTGGCGGCGTAGATGAAGGCGAAGATATCATTGAAGGGCTTATTCGAGAACTTAAAGAAGAGACGGGCGCTAAAGACATCGATGACATAGTACCATTTGGACGCTATGAAGAATTTCGTCCTTGGTATAAGAATGATTTTGATACCGTTCACATGGATTCTTACTGCTTTACATGCTCAGTTCACAACGAGCTTGGTGAAACTCAATTAGAAGATTATGAAATACACAACGGCATGCGCCCAGTGTGGCTTAATATTCACGAAGCGATTGCCCACAACGAACATACATTGGCGAACAGCGATAAAAAGGGCTTATCCATCGAACGTGAAACCTTTTTGCTAAAACTCATTGTTAACGAGTTATTGTAAGTTACTCTCATTGATAACGAGTTAGTTGATAATCCTGTTCATTAATCTCTGTCTGCTGTTGCAGCATTTGATCACACAGTAACTTTGCAGAGCCACACGCCATCGTCCAACCCAAGGTGCCGTGACCTGTATTAATGTAAAGGTTCTGTATCACTGTTTTACCAATGATTGGCGTGCCATCGGGCGTCATTGGGCGTAATCCACTCCAAAAACTCGCTTGCTTTATGTCGCCTGCTTGTGGAAATAAATCATTAAATACCTTGGTTAGTGTCGCTGTGCGTTTGGGCACAACAGATAAATCAAAACCACATAACTGCGCAGTGCCAGCAACTCTCACGCGATCGTCAAATCGCGTGAGTGCGACTTTAAATGATTCGTCCATCACCGTCGAGATTGGTGCTTTGTTTTCATTATCTAACGGCACCGTCATTGAATAACCTTTCACAGGATAAACGGGTAAGTCTAACCCCAAAGGTTTGAGTAGTTCCGCCGAGTAACTGCCTAATGCGACGACGTAGTTATCTGCTGTTAGTAAACCATCATCGGTCATTACACCATGGATAACGCCACTGTCATGAACAATGTTGTTAATAGTGGTATTAAATTTAAATTCTACCCCTGCCGCTTTCGCCATTGCCGTCAATTGCTGGCTAAATAGCTCACAATCTCCCGTTTCATCATTAGGTAATAACAGACCACCAGCCATATCACAGCGACGAGATATTAACCCCGGTTCTCGTTCAAGACATTGCTGTGGCGTCAGTAACGAAAATTCAGTGCCATTTTCACGTAACAGCGCCATGTCATTATCAAGCGCATCTGTTTGTTGTTGCTGCCGAAATAGCTGTAATGTCCCCTGTTGACGACCTTGATATTGAATATTTGTTGCTGTGCGAAGTTCAGTCAGGCACTGGCGACTGTAATTAGCTAAGGTCAGCATTCTTGCCTTATTAATTTGATACCGATTCACATCGCAATTAACAAACAGTTGCCACATCCATTGATACATTGACGATGATAGATTGGGATTAATAACCAATGGAGAATGTTCAGATGCCATCCATTTGATTGCTTTTAGCGGAATACCTGGAGCTGCCCACGGAGAACTATAGCCATAAGAAATCTGTCCCGCATTCGCAAAACTTGTTTCTTGAGCACTACTTGATTGACGATCAACAACACAGACCTCAAAGCCTGCTTTAGCCAAGTACCATGCACTGGTTAATCCAACAATTCCACTACCTAACACTAAAACTTTCATTACTTTACCCACTGCTAATTTAAATGCAGTGTGAAATAAACTATTGCTGATCACAAACCATATAAATTACTATCAGGCTATAGTTAAACTACAAGCAATATAATTAAACAAACTCAATGAAGATTAACGCGAATTTATTATCACAACTTTTTACTTTCGAGAAAACGGCGCATTGCACCAGTTTCACACAGGCGGCTAATGTGCTCAATGTAACGACGGGCGCAGTTAGCCAACAAATTCGAGGGCTAGAATCCACACTTGGACTCTTACTTTTTGAGCGCCATTCTCGTGGTATCAGCATCACTGATTCGGGAGTAATATTACGCGATGCAGTAAATAGTGGTATCGCTATTATTGAATCGACTTTGATAGAACTCAGGCGAGATAGTGAACAAAATTCAGAAATCCATTTAAAGCTCACACCATCTTTTGCCTACAAATGGCTGGTGCCCCGTTTGGAGTCTTTCTATAAGCAGTATCCTCATATAACCATTACAACCTATGCAGAAAGTGGCTTAGTTAACTATCAGGAACATAATTACGACTTAGCTATCGACTATCAACAAACACCTTTTAACAATCCCAACGCTCAGCTATTACTTGCAGAACAATTACTACCAGTCATGAGTCCTAATTATTTACAACAACTTCAGTGGCCTGAGCAAATAGCTCATATTTCACAAGAACACTGGCAGCATGCTAATTTACTCCATGACGCTATGGTTTGGCCAAATGCCGACAAAACAGCGGAATGGCAGTCATGGTTTGTGAACAACCAACTATCAATGACTCAATGTAGCCACTATTTCTTTAATCGCACCGACATGTCGATGGCCGCCGCGGAAGCGGGTGTTGGTATTGCGCTAGCGCGCATGGCGTTAATAATCGATGAATTAACAAGCAAACGACTCGTCAGTCCATTTACGCCAATAAGCGCCGATGCGGGTTATTATCTCATTGAGCACAAGCCATCTGTTGCCACTCAATGTTTTAAAGCATGGTTATTAGCCCAACTTCAAGCTTGAATTCAACGCTAAGCTTGTTAAGCTAAAGCAAATAACTTAAGTTCAGATTAAAATCTGTTTGATTAAATAACAACAAAGGAAAACGGAATGAATTTTGAAAAATTACTCAACAACTTCGACATGGGTGTTTGCGTAGATCAACTGCAACGTGAAGCCTTAGTTGACTTAGTATTATTATTCGTTGAAATCGACGGCGTGGTTGAAGATAAAGAAATGGAATACACCTTCGAATGGGTGAGCTCATTAAAATGGAAAGGTGAAATGTCACCGGTTGATTACGTTAAATCAATTAGTATTGCAGCTCGCGACGCCATTGAAACAGACCGTATTGAAGAGTTTATTCGCCACCGTTGTAAGCACATCATCGACTCACCAGCCAAATCGCTCGCTATCGAGCTAGCAAAAGGTGTTTCAATGTCAGATGGCCATTTAGATCCACGAGAAGAAAAAGCCATCGAATTTTTAGAAGGTTGTTTGTAATTACTTCTTAAAAATAAAAAGTCGGCAATTTAAATTGCCGACTTTTTGTTTGCTTACTCTCTAATCAAATAATCCCCAACACCAATCCACTTGTAAGTAGTTAACTCTTTCAATCCCATCGGGCCACGGGCGTGGAGTTTTTGGGTACTAACAGCTACTTCAGCGCCTAAACCAAATTGGCTACCGTCGGTAAAACGTGTGCTGCTATTAACGTACACAGCCGCAGAGTTTACTTGATTCACGAACTGCTCGGCGCATTGCAGATTATTCGTTAAAATACCATCCGAATGTTGACTTGAATGCTCTCGAATATGAGTAATCGCCTCATCAATATTAGCAACAACTTTCACGGTGAGCGTGAGTGATAACCACTCAGTATCAAAATCATCATCGCCAAGCGCTTCAACATTACAATCAAGTGGTTGTAGTAGAGCTAAGGCTTTGTCGTCAGCTTTAATCAATACGTTATCGTCTTTTAGACGAGCAGCTAGCTTTGTTAACACGTCGCTAGCGATAGCTTCGTCCACCAGCAATACATCTAGCGCGTTACAAACGCTTGGACGCTGTACTTTGGCGTTGTGAACAATCTCAATTGATTTGTCGATGTCACAGCTTCGCTCTGTAAATAAGTGACATATGCCAATACCACCCGTAATCACCGGGATAGTACTCTGTTCGACACACAAACGGTGCAAACCTTTCCCGCCACGTGGGATAATCATGTCGACGTACTTATCAAGTTTTAACAATTGACCAATGAGTGCGCGATCAGTATTTTCAATATACTGAATAGAGGCACTTGGTAATTTAGCCGCCACCAGTGCTTGCTCGATAATGGTTAACAACGCCAAATTACTATTAATGGTTTCTTTACCACCACGCAATATGGCAGCATTACCTGTTTTTAGCGCCAGTGCAGCAATATCGATAGTCACATTAGGACGCGCTTCATAAATAACGCCCATCACACCAATTGGCACACGGCGTTTTGATAAGCGCAGTCCATTATCTAATACTTTTGATTCTGTTTCTTCACCCACAGGATCATCAAGCTGGCATAACCGCAGTACATCATCTGCCATCGCATTTAAACGTTCTTCATTTAATAACAAGCGATCGATTAACGACTCATCTAAGCCAGCTTGCTGTGCCGCTACAATATCAATACTATTGGCAGCAAGAATAGTGGGCTGCTTTTCTTTTAATCCTCGGGCTAACAATGTTAATAACTCATTTTTTTGCTGAGTCGACGCGGTTGCTAATTGATAACTTGCTTGCTGCGCTTTTTGCCCCATTGACATTAACGTGCTCATTTACTGCTCCTATCTAAACTGTTTAACGTGATGACTTGATCACTAAATTATTACGATGTACCACCACTTTGCCGTAGGCATAACCAAGAATTTCTTCAATATTATCTGAATGTTGCCCTTTAATTCGCATTAAATCATTGCTGCTATAGCGCGTTAACCCACGCGCTATTTCACTGCCTAGTTCGTTATGCAAAATTACCATATCACCGCGATCAAAACGTCCTTTAATGGCAACGATACCTTTGGCTAATAAACTGCTGCCTTTTTCAATAACCGCATTAGTGGCGCCTTTGTCTAACGAAATGCTACCAACAGGTCCGGGCCCAGCAAGCAGCCAACGTTTACGACTTTCCAGTGGATTATTAGATGGCTTAAATCGAGTACCAACCGTTTTACCTTCGCAAATGTCATTAATTACATCAGGTTGTTGCCCAGCGGCAATAATCACAGTGGCACCACTGCGACGTGCTAATTGAGCTGCTTGTAATTTAGTTGCCATACCGCCAGTACCTAATGACGTGCCACTATCGCCAGCAATGTCACGTAATGCGTCATCAATCTCATCAACCTCGGAGATCAGCTTAGCGTCTGGGTTGGTGCGGGGATTAGCATCATATAGGCCTGCTTGATCGGTGAGTAGTAGCAATAAGTCGGCATCGGCAAGACCAACCATTAAGGCAGACAGATTATCATTATCTCCGACCTTAATTTCGTTAGTGGCAACTGCATCATTCTCATTGATGACAGGAATAATCTTGTTTTTTAGCAATGTTTCTAACATGTCACGGGCATTGAGGTAACGTTCACGATCATCAAGATCAGCACGCGTTAACAGCATTTGTCCAACGTGGAGGCCATAAATATTAAATAGGTTTTCCCATGTTTGAATTAACTGACTTTGCCCAACGGCGGCTAACATTTGTTTACTTGCCATAGAGTCGTCAACTGTGGGGTATCCTAAACGCTCACGACCTGCAGCAATGGCACCCGAGGTACAAAGTACAATCTCACAGCCTTTAGCTTGCAAGTTCGCCATTTGACGCACTAGCTCTACCATTTGTGCACGATCAAGTGCATCTCCACCCGATGTTAAAACACTGGTACCTAATTTAACGACAATCCGTTGATATTTACTGATCACTTATTTCTCTGCTGGACTAAAAAATTGATGATTATTTATACCTTGAATATATCTAATGCAGCAAGTAATAAAAACGGCTAAAAGCTAATAACACCAAGGTTTTTGGCATATAGAGAAAATAACTTAAACGTATACAATATAAATCTGTTAAGACAGTTAATTAATAGGTAGATACAACTCAAATTCTTGCTGGTGCATTGCAACTTCTGGGTACATTGCTAAACGCTTCACAAATAATGGATGCTCAGAGCAGTCTTCACCGCTCTGTGGTAACCATTGACCATACAAAAATGAGATGGCTTGTGCCATATCTTCATTACTGCCAATGAATCTTAATGTTGCACAACGACATTGCGCTAACGTTGCATTGACAACCCCACTCTCATTTTCCGCAATTGGCGACGATACAGAACAGGCAACATCAAAGCGATATTCACTCGCCGGCACTGTTTGGGGATCATGATACAAAACATTAAACGTATCACTCACTTTAGGTGATAAATTTCCTTGCGCCTTACGCCACGCAATGAATGTTGACACTGTTTTCATGACTAGTGCTGGCTGACCTTGATGAGTTAGACAAGCAATTGGGGTCGTTGGAAAATCTATAATGCTAACTTGCTGGATATTAAATGAATTATTCACTGATATAGTCCTTAAATTAAATGCGCTTTGAGTCTGTTGTTTAGCATGCCACTTTCGCCACGGGGTCGATTTTCTAAAGCGAAGAGGACTTTGCCCCATATACTTTTTAAATGCCCGGCTAAACGCTTCTTGGCTTTGAAAGTGTCCTCTAAACGCAATATTGCAAATATCACCTTGTCTAAACGCGAGCTCATAAGCGCTACGCTCTAACCTAAGCTGTTGAATATATTGAATCGGGGACACGCCCATCACAGCAGTAAATTGTCGTTGAAAATGATACTTAGAAAAATGTGCAACCTTTGCTAGGTCGCCTAAATTCATCGAACAATCTAAATGTTGGTGAATATAATCAACAACTTGTTTAAACCGTGCTTGGTATCGCTGTTTGTTTTCTACATGCATCTGTTTTCCTAACGATGTAATTTTACTGCTCAAATTAGAATAGCGAGATAATTTAGCAATTTCTTGATTGAAGTTGCGCAATATTATACGCCTGATAAAAATGCCATAAAGTTGTCATATTTTCCTTTTAAGCTTTCACTGTTGCTGAGAAAGTTAATGAGATATGTATGCAAGAGATTAAGCACATAGTAGCTATTGATATTGGATCTAATAATATTCAAATGATCATCGCGAAAGAACACGCTGGGCGATTAATTATTGTCGAACACCAAACTCAACCAATAAATTTAGCCCTTGGATTAGATGACGAAAAAAGGCTCTCATCTACAGCAATTAAATCAGCCGTTACTTGTTTACGCGAGTTTTCATGTGCATTTTCTCGACTTTCACAAACCAATATTCGAATCGTAGCGACGCATAGCCTGCGTCAAGCACGCAACAAATCGGAGTTTATCAGCGCTGCGGCCAAAGTAATGCCCTATCCAATTGAAATTATCGATGGCAAAACAGCAGCGCAATTGATATTTGACGGCGTTGCCCATACACATCAACTCGATTCACGGGCACTCATTATTGATATTGGTGGCGGGAGCACAGAACTCATCATTGGTAAACAATTCACCCCGTCATTAACCAGCAGCTTACCTATTGGTTCATCCGGTATTAGAAAGCGTTTCTTTAACACAGGAAAGATTACCCATCATGATTATCAGCAAGCATCACAGTTCATTGACGAACAATTAGCCAATATTACTGCTCGCTTTAAACATTTTGGCTGGCAGCAAGCGCTTGGCACATCAGAAACAATTCATTTAGTTTGTAGAGCCTTAGAGCAACTATTTGCCAGTCCATTAATCACACTTAATAGTCTTGTAAAATTAAGAAAAAAACTATTATTTTGGAATGCTGTTGATGCCATCACACTGCACGGATTTACAAGCGATGAAAAATGGTTACTTAGTAGTGCGGTTTGTATCTTAGAATCGATTGTAAAACAACTTAATATTACCCAATTAACTTATTGCAATGCAGCGCTTAAAGACGGCGTCCTATACGGACTTGCCACCTCGCTTCAAAAAAGCGATGTTCGAACAAAAACAATCGAAAGCCTAGTCAATCTTTATCACACCGACGTGCAATACAGTGAGCGTATAATCAAACAGCTTAACAAATTCGTCGTTCAAATAACGACACCAATGACAACGTTAGAATGGCAGTCTGTTTACACAGCCGCTAAATTACATGAAGTTGGGCTAACAATTAATTCAAAAAATAGTCATTTGCATAGCGCCTACATAATTGAGCATAGCGACTTACTTGGCTTTAACGAAGAAGAGCGACAATTAATAACGCTATTGATACGCCATCAGCACCAACATATTCAGCAGTTGCCCGCAGTGTTGCCTATCCCCCATGAACGCTTTATTACCCTGCTAAGTTTGTTTCGATTAGCCATAATTTGCACAATCGGACGACTGAACGCGCCGCCAATTCCATTACGCATTCATGTAAATGCACACATTATTGAAGGTGAGTTATCACCATCTTTATCAGGTTTTCATGGACTACTAGCCAAATTAAATGAAGAACGAAAACAAATAGAAGAAACAGGGATAGCGCTAAGATTTCGTTGCCAAACCGTAGCCTGATTTAAAATTTAATTAACTCATAAAATTAGCTCAAACTTCTTAGGGTATTTGTAACCTATTTTATGATATGCTGCGCCAGCATTATCGTTTAAAGGACTAACTAGCAATGCTTAATCAACTAATCCAAAAGCTATCAATCGTTTCTCTAATCGCCATCGTGGCGGGTTGTGCCACCACTCATTCGCCTCAGATTGCAGTTTATAATAAGAAAGTTGATTTTCAACTTCCACCTATTGCTGTGTATGCCAATCAGTTATCAAAAGATTTACAAGAAAACTGTCAGGTATTTGCTGATGAATCAGCCTTAAACTACTGTCGAATAAATCAAGTTGATACATCTCATTACACGGCGCAATTTACTGATTCAAAACTTTTTTCACAAGTACATGAAGCTAGTGACAACATCGAATATTCTATCGCGATAGCAACCGCTAGCTTAGACAATGAAAGCGCTGGAGAGATATCTCAGGCAGCGTTATCTGGACTGAGTTTATTATTAATTCCCATGACCAATGAGATGAATGTGCAAGCACAAGTGTCTATTTATTGGCGTAATTTAAAAATCAAACAATACAATTACAATTTACCATTTGTCAGTCAACAATCATTGTTTACGGATCCTAAAGAGGCCAATACCCAATTTTCTAAAAGCTTGGTTTCTCATATCATTAAAGATCTCCAACAAGATAATACCTTATCTAATCGCTACTTAACGCAGGTATTAAAATCGAGCAACTATGAAGAAGATTTAACCGTTCCTCAAACAATAGCTGGTTTTGATTTTATGGGGCAATACATCTACAACGACCCGCTACTTGGCAGCGTCTCTACTTACGCGAATAAAGATTATCACAGTGATAAAATTGATTTGTACGTCTATCCAATCCGCAAAGTTAATCTTGATGGCGAATCAGACTTGTTGGCACAAGAATCTAAAAATATTGAAAACGAATTTAATAGCGTAGCCAAACAATTAGAATGGACTGATGTGAGTTTTACAGCGCCAAAGACTTTAACGGTAACTCATGAGCAGCAGAAAATATCAGGACTTTATTTTCAGGGGGAATACCAACAAAAACTTGGAGAAAAAGGATTCACCTCAGTCTATCTCTTTAAATTAAAAGATAAATTTGTTAAATTCCGTGCCACTTTCCCTGAGCAATTTATTACTCCTGCTATTAGTGATATTTTTTCAAAAATTAACGTACCTGATGAATCAGTGTTTATGAAAAAACTACGAAGCCAAGGCAGAAAGCAGCAAAAGAACAAAAACAACGAAGGATAATAATCTGTGAACAAAATAATAATTCCATTAATCGCACTTGCGCTAACGGCTTGTCAGTCAACTGCCCCTAACAAAGTGTTGAGTGAATCTCTTGGTATTCAAATTAAATCGATTTATCAAAGCTATAACTCAGGTAATAAGCTAAAAGCTATAAACGCAGCGAAAGTGTTAAAACCACAAACACCATACGATAAAGCTTATATTAACTATATGCTTGGTTTGATGTTTTCAAACTCACAAGAGCCTCTTAAAGGAATGCCTTACTTAAAAAAAGCGCTATTATCGAATGAGTTGAATAAACCGAATAATCAACGTGCACATCAAGCACTATCAACTTTAGTCACCAATGCTTATTACGAAAGTAAAGCATCAAACAATTTAAAGTCATTGGTCAGCAGGAAACCAATTGTGCGCATTGACCCTCACTATCCTATCGATGCTGCAAGAAATGGTATTGAAGGACATGTAATGATGAGTTTTGATATATTGCCAAATGGTAGTATCGATAATATTTTTATCGTTCAATCGTCCCCTCAAGGAGTCTTTGATAATGAGGCACGCAAAGCACTAAAACGTTGGAAATATCTACCTAAAAAAATTGATGATCAGGTTACTGGCTACAAAGATCAAACGGTTAGGTTAGACTTCACGTTAGACTAACTCAGACAAGCAGCACCAGTTAAACTGGGGCTGCTTTTTTTCCTGCTATTTACCAGCACGCTCTGCACGTGCTTTGTGCAGCTTGTTATAGCTATTAAGCAAACGTTGATGTCGGTCTAAACCGTCTAAATCCATATTTGTTGGCTCTAATCCGTAAAAACGTACATCACCATTAATGCTACCAATAATTGCTTCCATCACATCAATACCGAACATACGATTAAGATTGTGAATAAAGTCTTTTATTTCTAAATCATCATTTAACGCAATCTCAAGAACGGTATTCATTGCTTGATAGAACAAGCCACGTTCAACACTATTATCGTTATATTGTAAGAATGATCCAACCTGCTCAATGGCTTCTTCAAAGTCACCAAGCGCTAAGTTGATTAAGATTTTTAGCTCTAAAATAGTTAACTGTCCCCAGTTAGTATTCTCATCGAACTCAATACCAATCAGAGTCTTAATATCGGTGTAGTTGTCTAACTCGCTCGCTTCTAAACGTTCAAGTAAATTGGCAATACCATCATCATCTAATGCATGAATATTTAAGATATCTTCACGATAGTTAATCGCCTTATTGGTGTTATCCCAAATAAGATCGTCCACCATGTACACTTCTGAGTAGTCTGGCACTAAGATGCGACAGGCAACGCCAATATCAGTATATTCAGCAACATAAGCTTCTTTACCAATATCAGCCAAGATAGCGAACATATTGTCACACTCTTGCTCAGTAGTACCCGAGAAATCCCAGTGGCAGAAATCATATTCGGCTTTATCGCTAAAGAAACGCCATGAAATAACCCCAGTTGAATCGATGAAGTGATCAACAAAGTTCTCTGGCTCACTGACTGCAGCGCTTTCAAAGGTTGGTTTAGGCACGTCATTTAATCCTTCGAAACTACGTCCTTGTAGTAACTCGGTTAAACTGCGCTCTAGTGCCACTTCAAAACTTGGATGACCGCCGAATGACGCAAAAACACCACCGGTTTTAGGATTCATTAATGTCACACACATCACAGGGAACACACCGCCTAGTGACGCGTCTTTTACGACAATTGGAAAGCCTTGTGCTTCAAGCGCATCAATACCCGCTTTGATGCTAGGGTATTGCGTGATAATGTCTTTTGGTACTTCTGGCAGTACAATCTCTTCACTAATGATTTGTTTTTTAACTGCACGCTCAAATATTTCAGACAAACACTGCACTTTCGCTTCAGCCAAATTATTGCCTGCGCTCATGCCGTTGCTTAAAAATAAGTTTTCAACCAAATTTGACGGGAAATAAACTGTTTCGCCATCGCTATGACGTTGATAAGGCAATGCACAAATACCACGTTCAACATTACCAGAGTTCGTATCTGTTAGGTGTGAAGCGCGAAGCTCTCCCTCAGGATCGTAAATATCACGGCTATAGTCATCTAATATACCGCTAGGTAATGAATCGTCATCTCCGCCTTTAAACCACTTTTCATTCGGGTAATGCACAAAATCACGACCAGCAATATCACGGCCAAAGAATTGATCGTTATAAAAGAAGTTACAGTTGAGGCGTTCAATAAATTCACCCAGCGCAGAGCACAATGCGCTTTCTTTTGTCGCGCCTTTACCATTGGTAAAACACATGTGAGATGCCGCATCACGTATATGAAGTGACCATACATTAGGGACAATATTACGCCACGAAGCGATTTCTATTTTCATGCCTAAATCAGACAAAATCTTAGTCATCTGCTTGATGGTTTCTTCAAGCGGTAAATCTTTACCCTCGATAAACGTCTGGCTGCCATCGTCTGGCAACTCCATCAACATGGCATCAGATTCATTTTTAAGATTAGTCACCGCTTCAACGATAAATTCAGGCTGGTTTTGCACCACGCGCTTCACCGTACAACGGTCAATAGCACGCAAAATACCAGTGCGATCACGTTCGCTTATGCTATCTGGCAATTGCACCTGAATTTTAAAAGTTTGCTGATATCTATTTTCAGGATCAACAATGTTATTTTGCGACACTGAAATACCATCAGTTGGAATATCTCTCGAATTACAATAAACCTTGACGAAATAAGCGGCACACATGGCTGAAGATGCTAAGAAGTAATCAAATGGTCCCGGCGCGCTGCCGTCTCCTTTATAACGGATCGGCTGATCAGCAATAACAGTGAAGTCATCAAATTTAGCTTCAAGTCGAAGATTATCGAGAAAATTTACGTTGATTTCCATGAAATTATCCAGTGTGGTTAGTGCTATTTAGCAAAGGTATTTTATATGGTGGGGATTATCTTATTTTTTCACGCATTAGTCTTGGGTTTATTTATGAATAAGCTCGCTAAATAGAAATTTTAAATACAGTACTTCAAAGGAAATATTAAATCGCGTTTGATTTACAAATTAAGTAATTTTAAATACGCACATATTAGTCGAACATACATGCGTAAAAAAGTTAAGGTTTAAGTTTGATAATTGGCATTAAAACAGTTGTCCAATAAGGATCACAACTTCCATTACACGTTTGAATTTTTGCAGCTTTAATAATTTGTCGAAAATCGGCGCTCATTACAACGGTTATTTTTTCAACTGAACTTTTTGTCCCTTTTGAAAAGTTGCTAGTCTCTTTCGAATAATTATTTACAGATAATGGTGGGTGTTTTTTTTCTAAGTTAGTATCTAACTCTTTTAATTTTATTTTCGAATCCAATGTATTCTTTTTACTTGCTAGGTAATACCACTTTCTAGCAGTTTTCAGATTCTTATCTTTGTATAACCCATTCTCAAAAAAGTAGCCTAGTTGATACTGAGCACCAGGCTCTCCAGATCTAGCGGCTTTAGCAAGATAACGATTTGCCTTTTCTATATTTTTTCCAATTCCGGCTCCCTCATAAAGCATTATAGCTATAGCAAATTCAGCTAATGAAGATCCTTGTTCGGCATATTTCCTTAATAGAATATACTCAGATTTACAATCCAACTTACACATTTTCAAGAGTCTAGACTCCTCCTGCTTAACTTCATTAGAAAATGTAAGATTAGTTATACATAGTAAAATAAAACTCAATAAAACTTTCATAAATTCTTCCTTTAGTCACATTTTGAATGGTTCAATCGCTCGGGCAATTTCTTATCTGTAATCGAACCTTCAAATCCTTTATTCATACCACTAACGGTATTTCGAAAGCTACAAGAGCTAATCCCAATTTTATCTAATCTCGTTAAACGTTGGCCTGAGATAGCGATAGTTTCTATTGGCGTTTCTAAATCTACAGCAGGAATATCAAAATCCGACAATGCTGAAACAGTAGATATAATCTGTTTTGTATTAACATCTTCAACCCAAACATAGATATAGCCATTTTCCTCCTTACTATTTAATTTATAGCTTGAATTTTCATTCACTTTAATTCTCATAGTATGAAAACTCTGAATGGCGGTCTCATCAGTGATAGATTTTAATCGCTCGACCTCAATTAAGTACGAACCAGCCTTCTTAATAGGTTTTTTAATGACCTTTCCATTAACGGTAATCAAGGTTAATAACACCTTTGTAGGTTCAGTGAAAAAAGCATTTTCTATTTTAATTTGAGTTTGACTTGTTGACGCGCAACCAGACAAAATTACAACAATAATTACTGTAATAATTCTTAACATTTTAAGTCCTTTATTATGTGAAAGTTTTTCTACACTAGGTCAATAATCAAACAGACACAATAGAAATCATATATTTTACATTCACTTAACAATTACTCAACGTTTATGCAGGATGTTAGCTTTAATTTTGTTTGTCACACACACCTTGAATATATCAAATATCAAATATACAATTAAGCATATATTAAAGTTGAATCGACCGTTATGACGACAAATCATCGAAAAAGCGTTTTATTTTTATGTACTGGAAATTCTGCACGCTCACAACTAGCGCAAGCCCTGTTAACGCATCGTGCTGGAGAGTTCTTTGAAGTGAGTAGCGCAGGAACCAAACCAGAAACAGTAGATCCACGGGCATTGAAAGTGCTTGATGATTTAGCCATTGATACCAGTACTCTCTATGCCAAATCATTTAGTGAGTTAGACGGACAACATTTTGATACCGTTATTACGCTATGTGACGATGCCCAAGCACAATGTCGTGAATATAAGAAAACATTTCAACAACTTGCGTGGCATTTACCCGATCCTAAGAGTCGTCATCAAGAGCATGCATTTGCTAAAACCTTACAAGAAATTGATGATTTGATTTCACTATTTTTAGCGGCGGAGTTACCACAACTCAACACTACTGATGATCACGAATCAGCAATAGATTTAGAACCAACGGTTTTCTATAAATGCCTCACGGACGATATCCGCTTAAAAGCCTTAATGCTAACTCATTATCACGGCGAGCTTTGCGTATGTGAATTAATGGCTGCGCTAGATGAAGACAGTCAACCCAAGTTATCTCGTAATCTGGCAGTGCTAAAAAAAGCCGACATTATTACTGGACGCAAGCACGGTCAGTGGGTGTTTTATCGTATCAATCCACAATTACCGCAATGGGCAAAAACCGTTATTGCCCAAACAACCAGACACAACCTAGCGCTGATCAGCGATAGCATACATTCGCTAAAGTCGATGACTGATCGACCAAGTAAAAATAAATTCTGCGGTTAAGCACCGTATTTAATCGAGGTTTCTATGACTATAAAAGTTGGAATTAACGGCTTTGGCCGTATGGGACGTTTAACAATGCGCGCCGCATTTGACTGGCCTGAGTTTGAAGTTGTACAAATTAATGATCCTGCTGGCGACGCCAAAACATTGGCCCATTTACTGACATTTGATTCAGTACACGGCACTTGGCATCACGAGGCGACAGCTAACGGCGATAATATGATTGTCGATGGCAAAACCATTGCCTGTACCCGAAATGTTGCCGTCAATGACACCGACTGGTCTGGCTGTGATGTGGTGATTGAAGCGAGCGGTAAAATCAAGAAAAAAACCATGTTGCAAGCTTACTTAGATCAAGGTGTTAAGCGCGTGGTAGTAACAGCGCCAGTTAAAGAAGACGGCGTCTTAAATGTTGTGATGGGCGTTAACGATCATCTGTACAACAAAGATGAGTATCCAATTGTTACAGCCGCTTCTTGTACCACCAACTGTTTAGCGCCAGTAGTCAAAGTACTACACGAGAAAATCGGTATTAAGCACGGCAGCATGACCACCATTCACGATATCACCAACACCCAATCTATTTTAGATGCGCCACATAAAGATCTGCGCCGCGCCCGCGCCTGCGGCATGAGTTTGATCCCGACAACCACTGGCTCGGCAACCGCTATCACGCATATTTTCCCTGAGTTAAAAGGCAAACTAAACGGTCACGCCATTCGCATTCCACTAGCTAATGCATCGATTACCGACTGTGTGTTTGAGATGGATCGCGCAACGACCGCCGAAGAAGTGAATCAGTTAATGGCAGACGCAGCACAAGGTGAGCTTAAAGACATCTTAGGCTATGAAGAACGTCCACTAGTATCTATCGACTATCGTACCGACCCGCGCTCAAGTATTATTGACGCGCCGTCTACGATGATCGTTAACGACACCCAAGTTAAGCTATACGTGTGGTATGACAACGAGTGGGGCTACGCTAACCGCACAGCAGAGTTAGTGAAACTAGTCGGACTAAACGATAAATAATCATGTTGAGTAAACTCGCTAGTCTGCCGCAAAGCCTAAAGCAATATCTGATTATTACCGGAAATTACTGGGGCTTTACGCTAACCGATGGTGCGCTGCGAATGTTGGTGGTATTACACTTCCACCAACTTGGTTATGAAGCGCTTGCCATTGCGATGCTATTTTTGTTCTATGAAATCTTTGGCGTAATTACTAATCTAGTCGGTGGTTATTTGGGGGCAAAATGGGGCTTAAATCGCACCATGAATATTGGCCTTGCCCTGCAAGTAATTGCCCTACTCATGCTCGCCGTACCTAATGAATACCTCACGATTGTTTATGTCATGGCGGCGCAAGCATTGTCTGGTATTGCTAAAGATCTCAACAAAATGAGTGCCAAAAGCTCCATTAAGTTCTTGGTTTCAGGTAACGAGAACAACAAGCTCTATCAGTGGATTGCATTACTAACAGGCTCTAAAAACGCATTAAAAGGTGTCGGTTTTTTCTTAGGCGGTGTGTTACTAACAGTCCTTGGTTTTAGCAACGCCATGATTGCCATGGCAACATTTTTATTTGTGTTGTGGTGCTTTAGTTTATATGCCCTGCAAGGTGACATTGGCAAAGCAAAGAACAAACCAAAATTCAAAGAGATGCTATCAAAGAGTCGCTCTATCAATGTGTTGTCGGCGGCAAGGCTGTTTTTGTTTGGCGCCCGTGACGTGTGGTTTGTTGTCGCGCTCCCCGTGTTTTTAGCGCAAATTTTTGATTGGAATCACTGGTGGGTTGGCGGCTTTATGGCGATTTGGGTTATTGCTTATGGCATTGTTCAATCTATTGCGCCTAAAATCACTGGCAATGGTGAGCATGGAAAAAGTGCGCCATCAGGCAGCGCAGCTGTGAAATGGGCTGCTTTACTTACGCTCATTCCCGCTTTAATTGCTGTGGCGTTAACCATGGACTTTTACATCAAAGCGAGTTTGATCGGCGGCCTATTAATCTTTGGAGCTCTGTTTGCTGTGAATTCGTCATTGCACAGTTATTTGATTGTTCGTTTTGCTGGTAATGACGGCGTGTCTCTTGATGTTGGCTTCTATTACATGGCCAATGCAATGGGCCGCTTGGTAGGCACTGTGTTATCAGGATGGATATATCAAGCATATGGTTTAACTACATGCTTGTGGGTTTCAACTGCCTTTATCGCATTGGCAGCCTTACTTTCATTAAAGCTACCATCACATGACAACGATATACCACAAGCCAAGACTCATTAGCGAAAGTTTACTAACGACAGATGCGGGTTTTCAATATTGACCTGCATTGAATCAAGTTGTGAGAGAACGACCAACGTACTCTCACAGTCCACATCTACCGCAATACATTCTTCATTGTCAGCATTGCGTTTAGTATCGCGTGCAATTCCAGTAACTGACTGACCATCAACAAGTGTCAATGTCACTGGATAGTGAAACATACATACAATTTCAATGGTGTCGTATAAATTACAAGAAATAGGCATAACCAAACT
Organism: uncultured Gammaproteobacteria bacterium; assembly: GCA_913060565.1. Taxonomy (GTDB): domain Bacteria; phylum Pseudomonadota; class Gammaproteobacteria; order Enterobacterales; family Psychrobiaceae; genus Psychrobium. Next base: position 27,445 of record CAJXRU010000003.1, read on the forward strand.
ACATCAATTTAAAATCATATTATTTAATAACCTGCTCAATTTGTACATCACTCTTAAAATTAATAATAACTGCCGCAATAATCAATAATGCAATAGACCAGAACAGGCTACTTGACCACACCACATAACCAAAGAACGAAAGAAATATGGCTGATAATAAAGGGGTTGAAAAGCTCAGCGACGAAATCAATGATTTATCGCCTTGCTTTAAACCAGCATCCCATAAATAAAACGCGCCGCCGACGGGTCCTAATCCTAACAGTACAATGGCTAAAGTAACCGACCACGATAGCTCAAAGGCCCAAGATTCTGTGATAATACTGATAACTAATGCACCGATAGCAACGCCTAAACATTGCCAGTTCATATCATTTGAATTCGACTGATTGATCGATAAATACCATGAATAAAACGCCCATATAACAGCGCAACTTGATGCCAATACATAACCAATAAAGTGTTGTGAGCCGAATCTAAGGTTTTCCCAGCCTAATACAACAGAAACAGCTAACAACCCAACGCAACCACCAACAAATGATTGTAATCTTTTTCCCTTTTTGGCTACCAAGAGCGCCAATAGCATAGGCCACAAATACCCGATTAAACTCACTTCTATAACAGGAGCGTGATTCAATGCAATGAAATAACACGCGTGAAATCCGAGTAAGCAAACCACACCAATAAGCCCTGCCCGCCAGTTAAAATGAGATTTTTTGGGCCTTTTTTTACCCTGATAAAAATTTAACAACGGCATAATTAGTGCGGCGATAGAAAAGCACATTGATAACAGTAAAAACGGCGGTACTTCATTCGCTTCTTTTGCCAATAGCGCTAAAGCTCCCCACATTAAAATCGCAATAATTGCGTAGAAATTACCTAACATTCTCATATTCCCCTTCGTTAACAATAACCATATTATTAACGGTAATGGATAGGTAAAAAGTGCAGAAAAGACGGTTCTAAATGCAGTAAAGCTGAAACTACTGTGTCGGTGAATGTCCGAAGAAACTTTTAAATTGACGGCTAAATGCAGAGCTGTCTTGGTAACCGACTTGCACAGCCACAATAGCGATAGGCATATCAGTGTGGGTAATTAGTGCTTTCGCTTTATGCATACGGCATTGACGAATATATTGCTGTACTGTCATTTCAAGGCTTTGTTTAAACACCACCTTAAATTGTGTTGCACTTAAACACGCTAACTTAGCTAACTCATCGATGATTAATGGGTCAGATAAATGGTCATGAATTTTTGCTAAGACAGGTTCTAGCCGCTTGTCGACGCGCTTAATATTTTTTTGCTGACTTAATAGCTGATAGAACAACTCAAATGCGCTTTGTTCAACCGCTTGATTAATCTGTGAATTTAATTGCTGCTCAAGAAATTGCGTAAAAGATAATAGTGCACTATCGATGGTAATTTTTTCATCACTCGCTTGCATAATATTGCCAGGTAAACTCGGCATATCCACAACAATAAATCGCGCGGCTTCATGCGCACTAAACTCATGAAGTTCCCCTGCGCGTATGATGACACAATCACCAACGCCAATTAACCCCGAGAACTTTCCCACCCGAATATCAATTACGCCGTGTAATGGCAGTACCAACTGATGATATTCGTGATAATGACTGCGAAATATTTTGGTATAAGATCTAATTGAAAAGTACTGAGACATCTCTCGTTTCACCATTTGAGTGCAATAGTTTGCCTATTCTATCTTCTGCTACTGACAGTTCAGACGTATAATACATTCACTATTTAATACTATGATTAGATTATGCACGCCGTTCAACGTTTATTCCATTACCGTAAGAGCATTAGCACCAAACCGTTTAGAGCAAGAGGTTATAATGTAGAGCGTTGTGATGACTGCCGCATTGCCCTTAAATTTTGCATTTGTCAGTACAAACCAACCTGTCGCAGCAACGCCGCCTTTCTACTATTAATGTGGGATGATGAGGTATTAAAACCCAGCAATACAGGTCGGTTAATCGCTGATTTAATTGATGATACACATGCATTTATTTGGCGCCGTACAGAAATCGATGAAACGCTATTGGCACTCATTAATAGTCCCCATTATCAACCCTATGTTGTTTTTCCAGCGGCTTATGCCCACAAAGAACAAACAATTGTTCATCAAGTAAATTCAATCGACGCACCAGCAAAGCAGCCATTATTTATATTACTTGATGGCAGCTGGCGTGAAGCTAAGAAAATGTTTAGAAAAAGCCCCTACCTTAGCCAATTTCCAGTGTTATCCATTAACTTAAGTACACAAAACGAACGTTATCGCCTGCGTAAAGCAACAAGCGACGATCGCTTAGCAACCGCCGAAGTCGCTGCGCATGTATTAAGAAGCTTTGGGGAAGAAGATAATGGAAATCTACTAGATTTATGGTTTGATACATTTAATCAACGTTATCAAGAAGGCGCCAGTGCGCGTCATGACCGTTCGTGTGACGCCCTAGCAACACTTATTGAGCATACACAATTGAATAAAACGACAATTTAACTACCAACTTCATACAAACAGAGGAAAATAGCAGCATAAAGAACACATATTAAACACTCGTTTAATTATCAATTACAAGCTTGCTACATTTAGGGTATATTGCGCCACTTTTGAGCATTTGCTCTAACTCCAAATAGTAAGTAATTTTTATGTCTAACATTTCATTTAGCAAGTATTCGCTAATCGCTCTAGGTGTCGCTTGTGCGTTTACATCATCGACTAATGCAGCGGGTTTTAAACTCTTCGAACAATCCACTAGTGCCATGGGCAATGCCTATGCTGGTCGAGGCGCACAAATCACCGACGCTAGCATTGGCTTTACCAACCCAGCAGCACTTTCACAACTAAAGCAAGCTCATTGGGTATTAGGTCTTAACGTAGCTAACGTTGATGGCGAGTTTAAAAATGCTAGTGCGACAAGTGCTCAGGGAATGCCTGTAGCAGGTCCTGATTCAGGCAGTTTAACGAATGTTTCACCCATTCCGCACTTCCATTACGTGCAGCCAATGAATGAAAAGTTCACGCTAGGATTTTCAGTCGCTGTGCCATTTGGCACTTCTAGCGAATACAACGATGACTTCGTTGGTCGTTATTTCGCACAAGAAACTCAATTACAAGTGCTAGCGATTCAACCATCATTGAGCTACCAAATAAACGATAAACTAAGCATTGGTGGTGCTATTGCCCTAAATTATGCCAAAGGCACGTTAAGTAAATACAAAGATCACAGTGGCTTATGTGAACTTGGTACTGGCATCAACGGTCAATATACTCAACTAAGCCGAGGCACATTTAACGAAGTTGCACAGCCAGCTTATTGTGAAAGTCAATATGAAGTATCTGGCGATGATCTTCAGCCAAGCTTTACCTTAGGCCTGCATTATCAATTAACAGAATCGACTAAATTGGGTATCAGCTACCACTCAGCGGTAAATTACACACTAAAAGGCGACTCAACAATTAATAACACACCCATCACTGGAGAATTTGTTCAATATACGCAAACCCCTGAACAATATTGGACTGCGCCAACGATTCCAGGTGTTGTAGATGGCGCAAAGTTACCCGTTGTTGACCTAACGACAGGTAAATTAGCAGTATCGCCAGAGAAAGTTGAGAAATCGCAACTAGGATTGGATACGCCACAAAGCGCGGTTATTAGCTTCGATACCCAGATGACAGATCGTTTGTCACTACAATGGACGGCAACTTGGACCCAGTGGAGCAAGTTTACAGATATTTCTGTACTGTCAGACGATACACAACCAAGTATCAGCCCAAGCAGTCAGCAACCACAGAACTTAAATGCTCAAGGCTATATAGGCTATATTCCCGAACACTGGAACGACGCATGGGCGTATGCATTTGGTGCAACTTACCAACTAAACAATCAGTGGACGGTTAAGACAGGTATTGCCCAAGATAATTCACCAGTGAATAGCGATTATCGCAGCGCGCGTATTCCTGCTAATGATCGTACTTGGTTTACTGTTGGTGGACATTATCAAGGTAATCAGCCTTGGAGCCTTGATTTAGCAGCAGGCGTTATGTTTATGAAAGACACAACCGTTATCGATCGTGAATATAATGCACAGGATGAAGTGATTTATAACAGCGGCTACCAAGCGGATTACAACATCAACGCCTATGTTGTTTCTGTCCAGTTCAACTACCCGCTTTAATATTTATTTGCGAAAGCCCAGTGTTGACTGGGCTTTATATTCCCAAACTACTGAAAAGTATTACTACCTAACTCATCAGCATAGCCAACGCTAATTGAAAACGCGGCATCAGTGCTCGTTTTAAATTCAATACCAGTAGAAACTTTATAGCTCTTTTGCAATTCACTTTGGCGCTGATTGTTATGATCTAACGTCGCATCAAAAACAGCCGTTTGTAAAGCAACAAAGGGTAGGATCTTATCGTTAAAGCCAGCATATTTTAATGAGGTGCCCGCAACAATTCCATATTGCTTGATGTCACCAAACACCTTTGTGCTCTCTTCGTTAGTCACGTAAAAATCTGATTGCTGAGCATTTAAGGCAAGACTATTTGTTAATAGCCAATCCGCAGCTAGCTGATAATCTTTAGCAATTCCAACAGCTAAATTAGGTGCTAACGAAAACTTGTATTGATCACTTAATCCAAACATTTTTTGCGCTGGCTGACTAACACTAACGTCAACAAATGAATAAACACCTTCTTCTGCTGATGCAGCAAAACTGGTCATAGCACCAGCGACGAATACACTGGAAATTGATACTAAAAATATAAGCTTTTTATTTAGATTCATGTTCTTCTTCCTCTGATTGATAAATAAGAATATCGCCTGGCGAGCACGATAATGTTTCACATATGGCGTTTAATGTAGAAAATCGAACAGCCTTCGCGCGACCACTTTTTAATACCGATAAATTTTGAGGCGTGATCCCAACAGCGCTTGCTAAGTCATTTAGTTTCATTTTCCGTTTGGCCAGCATTACATCAAGCTCAATTATAATAGCCATTAGATAACCAGCTCCTGTTCTTCCTTAAGCATTATCGCTTGTTTCATTACAGCGGCCATTGCCAAAATAATTAATCCATAAAGCAGATAAGAAAACTCTGTTGAAGAGATATTAAGGTGCAGTGAGAGTGAATCGGATAAGCCAATAAGCCTAATACTCATTGTAACGAATACAGGATAAAGGAGATTAAGCGCAATCCAGCCAAATAATGTTGCGCCAATGTATTTCAGATACTTCGCATGAGCCAACGAAAAAACCTTTCCTTGCTCGAATAACGAAAATAACTTAAACACAAAAAGATAAATCAGCATATTAGGCAACAATTGGGCGCTGCCGAGAATCGCTAAAAAATTGAATTGTTCTGCTTGAAGCTCTTTAGCCAAAGACAGCCAAGTACCTGTCACAGAATAATTAACTAATACCGAAAGCACACCAAATTCTTGAGAGAGTACATAATGGCCATTATTCACTGTTCCCCATCCCAGTAACACCAAATGAGAAACAACTTTACTCATTATAACTATGACCAAAAGCAATTTTATTAGGTTGCAGGTTTTCTTAAACTTAATCATCTTTAACGTCAATTAATTCGAATTGATGTTAAAAATAACACACAACAACCTAAAAACAATAGTTATTTATCGATAAACGATAAAAAAACAAAGATGGTAAATTTGATTAATGACATAAAAAAGCCCTGCAAACAGGGCTAAATAGTTAAAGAATAGACGAATCCGACTGATGGATTCTAACTAACGATATTAGGTTCTAAACTGATGAACATGCTGACGTAAGTCGCCTAAACCAGATGTAATAATTTCATTCGCTTTGGATGTATTTAGGGCACCATCACTGGTTGCCGTAGCAATATTAGTAATACTCGCCAAATTATTATTCACTTCGGTAGCAACGGCTGATTGCTCTTCTGCCGCAGTTGCTATTTGTGCATTGAGCGCCGAAATATTATTTACTATTTGCGATACTTCTTCAAAGGCATCCGTTGCTTCGCGGCTTTTATCTAAACACTTTTCGGTGCTCTCACTACCTTTATCCATACAGGCTACAGCGTTTTTAGCTTCTTCTTGCAGCCCTTCAACCAATGTTTGAATATCACCTGTTGAACTTTGTGTGCGCTGAGCAAGGGAGCGAACTTCATCAGCAACAACCGCAAATCCACGACCAGACTCTCCAGCACGTGCAGCTTCAATTGCTGCATTAAGTGCTAACAAATTCGTTTGTTCGGCAATTGCTCGAATGGTATCTAACACCATACCTATGCCATCAGTCTTCTCAGCTAAACTACCTATAGTCGACGATGCTGTTTCAATTTCTTGAGCGAGCTGCTGCACAATTTGATGAGAGTCTTCTGCGGACTTTTGACCGTTGTTAACACTATCTCTTACATTACCAGCCATTTGAGATGCATTATTGGTATTAGTCGCTACGTCATGTGTTGCACTATTCATTTGATTAACAGATGAAGCAACCATTTCGATTTCATTCCGCTGTTTTTCAATGTTATCTAACGTTGTTAACATTTCTCCACTGGCCGTTTTAGACGATGAATCTAACACTTCAACTGATGAGGTAATGTCATTAATAATATGGCGAAGTTTGACGATAAAAATATTGAAAGAACGTGCAATGTCACCTGTTTCATCCTGATAGCGCTCAGATAAAGACTGTGTTAAATCACCATCACCAGTCGCAATTTGCTCCATTCGTTCATTCAAGGTAATTAACGGTCGAGAAATAGACTTTGCAATGTAATATGGCAATGAAATAGTGATGATAAAACTGAATATCAATAGTCCTGCAATTAATCGAATGCCCGCTATTTCATCGTGCTCTGCCTGACGTGCAGCTGTTAATGTAAACTGCTGAATAGAGTCAAGCATTTCAATAAGATCATGGTCGATGTCGTCTCGATGTTCTTCAACCAAATCGATTGAATCGTTCAAATTTTGATTGTCAACATTAGAGAAAATCATGCCAAGCGTCTGATTAGCTTCTACTTTTAGTTTATTATAGTTTTCTTCAACACGCTCAATACGCGTTAACAATGCTTTATATTCAATAACTGCTGCTTGAGAATGAAGTTTAGGGATACCCGCTTCAATAAATGCTTCAATCTCATCAAATTCTCGCGTTGATTTCAAAACCAATTTTTCAATATCGACTTTTAAAGCGTCAACATCTGCGCGTTGCTGGGCGGCGGACGAAACTCGTGACAGACCACTTCGCAACACACGTTCGAATAAAACGGCTTCTTGAAGCTGATGCTCGGTTAATCGAGTTAACATACCCGTTAATGGAATGTCTTCTTCAGCGATATCGACAAGCTCAACGCCTATTTTAGCCATTTGTGAATAACCGACACCGCCGACTAAACAAATCAAAAGAAGCTGAACGGCGCCTAAGATATAAACTTTCTGAGATATTTTGATTTTAGATAACATCGTTGATTCGTCTCTACAATTAATTAGTAACTCTGCAATTAAGCAACTATTTAAACAATCATCTAAGTCTTATGCTGGCTTAGTATTCATAAGTAGACCGGTAAAAATAAGGTGACTACCTAGTCGTCATATTCCGTTAATTGACATAGATCACAAAATTATTCTAAAGCGTTTCAGCATAAAGTACACCAAAAACCACATTGCAATGCCAAGTGGTCAATTAGACAGCTAAAACCCAATACTAAAACACTATAAAACAACCAATTTAAATACAAACAACGTATTAAGATATTAGCCATTCATATTAGTTTTTTCGGCAAGCAGTCATAAATGTTTAGAAAAATCTAATATACCTGACTTATTAATTGTCGAGCTATTACAAACAAGTTATGTTACTGCGCTTATGTCCCCCCATTACTATGGCACGCTCTTCTTTATTTACCCACATTGGTGGTAGTGGTTGAATGACTAATCGGTAATCAGAAATATTAGTCTTTTCAGACTCAGTAACGGCGCTAATATTAATAAATGATGTTTGAGCACGACGCTTCTTTAATTCAGCACCCGTACCCAGCCCATTTAATACATGAAACCTACCAGCAATATGCATAATACGATGTTCAGGGAATTGATTTAGATAATTAGCCATCGATTCGGCCATGGTAGCGTCCCACGCCATTTGTGCACCAAACATTTGAGCGATTCGAGCATCTGTTAGTGTCATGCCACGCATATTACTCAGGAATTTTTGACGATATGGCGAATCAGAAATATCGATATTTTGGGCGATTAATTGTCGTTGTTCATTGGATAATTTTTCCACATACTCAGGTCCTTGTCGTCCAATACATTTCACAATATTTCTCGGAGCGTTGGCAGCAATGACAGGTAATGATTGTTTTCTAGCAATCTCAACCAGCGGACGATAGTCACTTTTATAATTATCCCAAACCTTGGTATGTTTAATTAACGTGCTTTCCCCAACCTTACCTGTGACATATTGTGATAATACATCCTGATCGGCGCGTGTGAATTGTTCCATCGACAAAGCAAGCGGCTTTTCTAAATAGGCAAGATGAGCCATTAGCTGAGCTTGAAATAGATGAACGCCTGGGTGCGCATGAAACTCTCCCACCATAAAAACATCTACATCGGCGTTATCGGCAACCAATTGGGCAATACTAACTTCATTACCGTTAGGTGATAACAACGTATAATCGTACAAACTAGCGACAGACTGCGCTACTTCCTTTGATACATCGATTTTTGATGTAGTTTGACAGCCACATAGCAATGCGATTGTAAGCGCACTTATGATAGGGAGTTTTAATAGCGAATTCATTTTATTGTTCCAACAATCAATTAAACTCTTATTCTAAAAAGAAAACGCCGCCAATACAAATGAAAACCATTATCATTAATTTATAAGTAGTTTTTAAAATACTTAACAATCTCTTTTGCAATAATCGGCTGTGCTTTTTCATTTGGGTGAATTTGATCCGCTTGCATTAGCTCAGGCTTCACGGCAACTGATTCAATAAAAAATGGCATTAAGGAGATGTCTTCTTTTGCGGCAAGCTTAGGATATAAGCCAGTAAACATCGATGTATAACGTTTACCTAGGTTTGGCGGTATTTGAATTTGTGTAACTATGACCTTGATTCCTTTATCTTTACCCATCTTTACCATCGCGCTTAAATTGTTACGAATTGTATTGATCGGGTAGCCACGAAGACCGTCATTGCCACCAAGTTCAATCCATAATACGTCAACCTTATTCTTCTCTAACAGCCTAGCCAGCCTGGCTTTCCCGCCACCAGTTGTTTCACCGCTCGCACTAAAATTTAATAATCTAAAATCGGGATAAGTTTTTATCAATTCTTTTTCAGCAATTGAAGCCCATCCTTTGGATGCTTGCATTCCGTAGCTAGCGCTGAGACTATCCCCTAACAATAAAACATTAGTAGCGTGGACTGGCACCACGGTAGCAACCCCAAGAAAAACGCATAGGTAGGCACGGCGAATGAGTGAAGAACAAGTTTCAAGCGATATCATCATAGTAAAAAATCTTATTAAACAAGTGGCAGTAAATAACTCAACATTAGAGATACTTAAGTCTATCTCATTAAATGTCAAGCAAGGTCAATCAATTGCCATCGTTGGCGCATCTGGCTCAGGCAAATCAACCTTACTTGGATTGCTCGCTGGATTAGATAGTTCAACCAGTGGCGAAATCTGGTTAGATGATGCCCCACTTCACGAACTAAATGAAGAGCAACGTACCGAACTTCGTGCTAAAAAAGTTGGCTTTATTTTCCAATCATTTTTATTACTGCCTGCACTGACAGCATTAGAAAACGTGATGTTGCCAGCACAACTCGCCGGATTTGAGAATGCAGAACAAAAAGCAAAAGAGTTACTTGATAAGGTTGGATTAAGCCATCGTGACGATCATTACCCTAACCAACTATCGGGTGGTGAACAGCAACGTGTTGCTATTGCCCGCGCCTTTATTTGCCAACCTAAAATTTTGTTTGCTGACGAACCAACGGGCAACTTAGATGGCGCTAATGGCAAACGTATTGAAGAACTTCTATTTGAATTAAATCAACAGCTCAATACTACACTGGTGTTAGTAACCCATGATCCAAAACTGGCTCAAAATTGCCAGCGTATTATCACCATGGACGATGGTCAAATCAGTGAAGATGTTAAAGAAGAGGAGTTGTCGGATGTGGTTTAAACCTGCAACCGCGCTCCTTAAACAACAAATTAAGCGCGGTGAACTCACCATATTCATCTTAGCCATTGCTTTGGCAGTCACCTCGGTGTTCTCACTAAGCGGCTTTGGTGAACGATTAAATCAAGCCTTGGTTGCTAAAGGTAGTAACTTTTTAGCAGCAGATCGCGTGTTATCATCTGCTCATGCCATTGACGACAGTGTGCTAGCAAAAGCCAATGATTATCAAGTTAAGGCGGCCGAATACTTAAGCTTTAATTCAATGGTATTCCATGGCGATGAAATGCTCCTTGCTTTTACCAAAGCGGTAAAAGGGCCTTATCCCCTACGTGGTGAACTAAAAATTAGCGACAAAGCACTGACAAACGATCCATTGGATACCCAAGGCGTTGTCAAATACGGCCCGCCACCGCAAGGTGAAGTGTGGGTATCACCGGAGTTATTAGTACGCTTTGACGCTGTCATTGGTGATGATGTTGAGGTGGGCGACACTAACCTAAAAGTTACAGGCATTGTGACGCAAGAGCCTGATGGTTCGTTCTCAATCTTTAACTCCAGCCCGACAATTTTCATCAACGATTTAGACGTTGCTGCAACCAACATCGTGCAGCCAGGTAGCCGCGTTTATTACAACTATCTTTACAGTGGCGATGATGATGCTCTAAGTGATTTTTATCAGGCCATAAAACCCGATTTAAAAACTAACCAAAATTGGCAAGACATCAAGGGAGAGCAGTCGCCATTAGCTAACTCTCTCAAACGTGCTAATCAATTTTTATTACTCTCTAGTTTGCTTGGCATTATTTTGGCTGCGACGGCAATCTCTGTCACCGCATCCCGATTTAGTCAACATCAACTAGACACCGTTGCGCTGTTAAAAACGTTAGGAACCAACGATAGCACTATTCGTAAAATTTTCGTTTTCCAGTTAACTACTCTAGCCCTTATTGGTATGTCACTTGGCTTAATTGCAGGCTACGCGTTGCAAGAAGGCGCACTTGGCCTCGTACAGCATTATTTACCGCAATCGCTACCGAAAGATTTACCTGGTTTAGGTTTTAAACCATTATTGATTGCTGTCAGTACCGGCGCAATTTGTGCAGCATTGTTTTCACTAACGCCAATGTTACGCTTGTTTAGCGTCCCTGTGATGCGTGTTATAAAACGTGATATGGCGAGTGCGCCATTTGCCCTTTGGAAAAATGGATTAGTGTTTGGCGGTGCCATTTTCGCGTTGCTACTCACCTACTCTCAGGACATTGTGTTATCACTTATTACGCTAACGATAGCGGCTATTATCGCGTTAGTACTCAGCGCAATGGCATGGATAATTATTCGAATGGCTCGCGGCAAACAATTTAGTGCAGCTAGCCCATTTAAGCTAGCAATGGCATCGCTTTATCAACGAGCCAATCAAGCCAGTATGCAAATTGCCAGCATCGCAACCGCCATCATGTTGATGTTGATTGTCTTATTGCTTCGCAATGAGTTAATTGATGAATGGCAAAACCAAATTCCTGAAGGCACCGCCAATCACTTTCTTGGCAATGTCACCCCAGATCAAGTTGATCAAATTGACAGCTTAATGAAAAAGTATGACGTTGAAACCAGCGATCTCTACCCAATCATTCGTGGTCGAGTATCAATGATTAACGACGATAAAGTGGGTGGTTATGATAGTGAAGGTAATGCTGAAGATGAGCGTAAGCGTTCTGGGCGTCGTGGTTTTGGCCGTGAACTCAGCTTAACTTGGCGCGACGCTAAGCCGGATGGTAATCCAATTACACAGGGTCAGTGGTGGGATGAATCTGACACGACATTACAAGTGTCAGTAGAGTCAGATGCCGCCGAACGTCTTGAAATTAAAATTGGTGACACCTTAACCACCTTAGTTGGCGAAGAAGTCGTCGTCGCAACAGTAACTAGTTTCCGTGATGTGCATTGGCGCTCAATGCGTCCTAATTTTATGCTTATTTTCAATCGCGCCGCACTAGGCGATATGCCATCTACTTATATTTCATCGTTTTACGTTGATAAAGATCAGCATCCTTTATTAAGGGATTTATTGCGGGATTACCCGACAATTTCGCTGATAAAGATTGATCGCTTGATTAAACAATTACGTGAAATTATCGAACAAGTATCACTGGCCTTGTCATACATTATGTTCTTAGTAGTGTGTGCGGCAATCTTAGTATTGTTGGTGCAAATCCAAGCAAGCTACCAACAACGACATCAAGATCTTGTTATCTTACGTACCCTAGGCGCAGGTAAAAAACTACTGCAGCGTTCAATTGCTATTGAATTTCTGATTTCAGGGGCATTAGCTGGATTCATCGCCGCATTAACAACGGAGCTAGCGTTATGGCTAATTCAAACCTTTGTTATTGAAATGACTTGGAAACCGCATCCAACATTATGGCTACTAGCCACCGCTGTTGGCAGCGTCTTTGTGGCGTTAATCGGTACACGAGCGTGTAAACTGCTAACCAAACTGCCGCCAAATGAGTTAATTCGAAATCTGTCATAGATTTCGATATTAATGAAAAAATTAGGGAAGAGCTGCCTATGCACTCTTCCCTTTTTTATCTATCCTCACCATATAAATAATTTAGAGCATTTATTGATATAAATGAATAACTAAGCTAGTAATAGCCGTTTTAGATTGGCGTTTCACACACAGCATCCCACCCTAAATATGCATAGATAATCGCAACAGCGCATAGCCATGCATTCCAAACCATACTGGCTTTCACAGCTTGCTTGTAATTCCCCCCGCATCTGGTTTAATAACCGCTAAATTATCAGTTACTTCGGAGTTATCATGGCGAATTGGTCAGTACTTAACGACAAAATTAATCAGTATTTATGCCCACCGGGCAATGGTGTATTTACAGTAAATACAGCAAAAGAGCGTAAAGCATCGTTACACACAGCGCTTTATGGCAGCACTGATAATGTTGAGGGCGCATGGCGCAATCAAGTTGACGCACTAGCTGAAGATAATCGTCCTGTTGTACTCGGTGTTTGTAGTGACACTGGCGGCGGTATCTTGCGTGGCGCTAACTGGGGACCACTGTTTTTACGCCAAACTATGCTAAGTGATGACTATGATGTCGATTACTTTGATGTGGGTGATGTGCGTGTTATTCCGCATTTATTACATGACAAATATCTCAACGACGCAACTATCACAAACTGTCGCAAAGCGTTATATGGCGATAGTGAGTCATTACTTCCAGTAAGTTCATTGTCTATCACCGAAGATTTTTGTGATGAGTTCTACCGTGCTTTTCCACATAAAACCTTATTTGCCATTGGCGGCGATCACTCAGTAAGTTATCCATTAGTTCGTAGCTATTTACGCGCCAAACAGGATCAAGGAGTAAAAGCAGCGCTTATTCATTTTGATGCTCACACTGACTTATTAGTTGAGCGCCTTGGCATCGATATTTGTTTTGGCTCTTGGGTGACACATATCCTGGATGATTTACCATCACGTGATATGGCGTTCCAATTTGGAATTCGCTCAAGTGGTCGCGATCGTGGTCACTGGGAAGACAGTTTTGGCGTAAACCAATTCTGGACCCATGAAATCATGGAGCGCGGTGCGCAATCTATCGTTGATGAGACGATTGAAAAACTCAAAACTGCTGGCATTGAAGAGCTTTATGTCAGCTTTGACATTGACGCCCTAGATGCACATTTTGCAGCGGCTACTGGCACACCTGAGCCAGATGGATTGAATCCAGAACAAGCATTGTTAATTTTAAGTGAGCTTAACAAGCACTTTAAAATTACTGGTGCTGATATGGTGGAAATTGCCCCATTCTTAAACACTAACGAAGATGGCGGTAACGACCGCGAGAAAACGTTAAAAGCTGGTAGTCAAATCAGTGAACTCCTAATTAATGCACTCGCTGAAAACAGCAAGTAATGTTAACTTAGGTTATGAATGGCACCACTTAGGTGCCATTTTTATATCAATTAATTTTCATTCAATATCGGATCATCGCCATACTTATTTTTCCCCTCAGTGCCTTTAAAGAAGCCTAGATAAACCAAGCAAAATAATGGGCCAATTACCGGTATCAATAACCCCCAAGCGCACCAACCAGAGCGGTTGCAGTCATGAAATCGTTTAATACTAGTAACGATATTTATCCAAGTAAATATTGCTGCTGTTGCCATAAAAAACACACCAGAAAATATTTCGTAAGCCACATTATTCTCAGGAATACGCCAGTCGGTCATATATCTCATAATAACGATAAAGCCGTTTAGTGTAATTGCAGTTAGCAACCAGTAAACACTGCGAGATACTCGTCCTCGCCAAGAAAAAAGCAAACGATCAAGTGGGCTAACTTTCAACCGATAATGTGCCCACAACCCTGTTAAGAACACCATAAGAAGTACCTGAGTACTAAACTCAGTCATCATGTATGTCATTTGATAGTAATTACCAAGGTTAATGAATAGAAGCTCACTCCCCACTAAATAGCGCAAGCTTTGCAATAGGGTATAAATACTTGCCATCAACCAAATTGCAATTGTTGTAACTAACCAACGTCTTGCAACAAAAGGCTTAATGTTCAAAATGATAATTAGGAAGATGATGTAAACAACAGATTGATAAACATCGCTTACAAAGTGAAAGATTTGCTCCATGTCTTGCATGACTAGCCTTAGTATTCGAGTAAACACTAAGCATAGTAAAAAACCGCTGAAACTTAATTTAATTCCAACGGCTTATACTACGAATATTAATTGAATAACTAGTGACCTAAAAAGATAAACTTCGCAATGCAAAGCGCAGTGATTACCCAAACACCATTTGAAATCTGATCAAACTTGCCTGTCCCCGCTTTAAGCGCCGTGTAGGTAACAAAGCCAATCGCGATACCGTTGGCGATAGAAAAAGTTAACGCCATCATCACTGTTGTTATAACGGCAGGTGCAACTTCGGTTAAATCGTCCCATTCAATGCGTGCCAGCGCCGTCATCATGACCATGGCTACGTAAATCAGTGCGCCATTAACAGCAAACCCCGGCAACGTTTGCGCTAATGGTAAAAAGAATACGCCTAATAAAAACAGTACGCCGATAGTGACAGCTGTTAAGCCTGTGCGGCCACCAGCTTGAACGCCAGCAGCAGATTCAACATAAGAAGTTACTGGTGGACAACCAAACGCTGTGCCAATGACAGATGCTGTAGAGTCAGCTTTTAGCGATTTACTTAGTCCTTCAATATTGCCGTTTTCATCTTGTAGGTTCGCCTTTTGCGCAACCCCCATTAATGTACCAGCAGTATCAAAAATATTAACGAATAAGAAAGTAATGATGACAGGGATCATCGCAACCTGCATTGCCCCCATAATATCGACTTTCCAGAAAATGGGTGCAATCGCGCTAAAATCGGGCAACGCAAATAGTCCACCAGCAGGATAAGCAACAAAACCTGATTCAGGCGCAAAACTTTTCGCTGCCTCAGCAACGGTAAAGAAATCGCTAGGCATAACTATCGCCATGATAAACGCAACAAACGTGGTAATTGCGATGCCAATAAACACCGCACCAAATACACGACGGTAGCTCAAAATAGCAATCAATAAAAAGCTAAGTAAACCTAGCGCTGGCGCTTCAGGACCATAGGCACCAAAACCAAAGTGTGTTAAATCTCCTAACGCAACAACATTGTCGCCGTTTGGTACGACAATGCCCGTGAAACGCAAACCAATAAACCCAAGGAATAAACCGACACCGGCGGTCATTGCAAGACGTAAGCTCATGGGAATACTATCGAGCATCCACTCTCTTAATCTTGTGACACTCATTAATACAAAGAGCACTCCTGATAAGAAAACAGCGCCAAGAGCGACTTCCCATGTGTAATTCATTTGCAGCACAACCGTAAAGGTAAAAAAGGCGTTTAACCCCATACCCGGTGCCAAGCCAACGGGCCAATTGGCATAAATTCCCATTAAAATGGTCGCAATTGCAGCCCCTAAACAAGTCGCTAAAAACAAACCATCGAACGGCATACCCGTTTTCGACATAATACTTGGGTTTAAAAACATGATGTATGACATGGTGACAAAAGTTGTCAGGCCGGCCATTAATTCCGTTTTTACGTTAGTTTTGTGGGCACTTAGTTTAAATAATTTTTCGAGTAACGAAGATGATTGAGACTGCTGCTGGTCTGCCATTTGCCGTTCCTTTTGATGGGCTAGGTCAATAATTCGAAATCATGATTCACAAACGTTTGACCATTAACAATAATAGAAAGACGATGTCCGCCAACATGAAAGACGCGGGTAGTGATTACTTTGAAAGACTGTTTGCGCTGAATATGCATACTACTGGAAGCTGCATAGTCTCGTTCACTAATCTTAAAAACTTTAGGGGCTAACTGACCATTCTTTTTACGATAATGAATGGCATACTCCAATCGCACTTTTCGCGATTTGATATCGTGGTTGGTTACATCAAATTCAAACGCGAGCGACTCCCCTATGTGAAGCGCGTCACATTCTACCACCAAATTATCCACTGATAAATGCTCACAGGACAATCCATAGAAAGATAATATCGCCGGATGCCCTTGTTTTAATAGGGTTCTACAGGCGTGTTTAATTAATTTGTCTGTATTAACTGACTCTCCGCCGTATTGATGTGCAAAATTCACCACAAAATCAGGGTTATCTTTGGCAATGTCGTTTAGATTATTAGCAACGCTGCGCCTAACGACCTCATCGTTATCATCACGTAATGTCGTTAATATTGATAACAATGGCGCTGGATTGGCTTTGTATGCATGCAGAGCCATTGCCCATGGCAATCGAGGACGTGATCCTTCACTGGCTAAACGCCTTACACTTGGATGAGCATGTCTACTCCATTCAATCATTTGCGCTAACATTGGCTCGGGGTATTTAACCAAGAATGGGCGCACAGCAAATTCACAACTGGTAAATTTGGTAATACGCTCAAAAGCGACAATAGCAGTCTCATATTCATCGAGTCCAAATTGTTCGATGTAATGAGGGAAAAACATGTATTCAACACTCTTTTCAGCAATGCCCTTGTTTTCTAATGCATCGATAATTGCAATAATCTGTTTGGCAGCAACGTCAAAATCATCATCAAGAAAATAATGCAATACGGTGCTAGTATGAGCCATTCTCGCTTTAAGTTCCATGTCATTAAAAGATTCATCAAAAATCTTATTGATGAAAGTATCCGAAGAAAAGCCTTCAATCACATTATCAACAACCTCAGCAAATTGCTGATAGAACGCCTGATTATAAATATCTTTAAATAATTCACTCACTTTAATATTCCATTAATCACTCTAACAACTACTTCAAAAATCAAAAAAGGGGACATTAAAGTCCCCCACACCTACTAAAATATTAATTCTATTCCCACACTGGCAACGGAACTGCGTCTGGGCGAAATTTTCTGCTTTTTTCTACTTCATCTTTGCGCTCTTTCCATATTTTAAATTCCTTATACTTTTTAAACAGCTTTATTGCGCGCTCCTTTGAGGAGAAATTTATTGTAAATTTATACTCAGGTAATACATTACGAGCTAACTTACTAGTCAATAATATCTCACTATTTTCACGTTTAACTAAGAATGTAAAAACTTCATTATTTTTTAATTGATTTAGTTTATTAGACAAACTCCTTACGTCCCCTTGAAATCCAATATCATTAAGTTGAATAATTTTATCTCCTGGCTCTAAGCCAATCCTAGAAGCGGGACTATTCTTGTCAATCTGCTCAACTATAAATGCTGGATAACTATCATTATTATCAAAATTTCCACTCATTCCGAACTTGATATCAGAATGCTTCTTTCTAGATATAACAATATTTTTTCTATCAATCCCATGTTTTAAAATATATTGATTAATTTCAATGATAAGTTTACTTAACTTGACCGACATATCAGTACCAATAGCAACGTGTTGTACTAATGTTTGTTTAGCAAGGTTTTCATTTGAAAACGTATAAATAAACTCAGGTATAATTTCCGGTATATAAATTCCTGAAAGAGCTATTTCACGCCCATCTCGTTTAATAAGTACATTCAAAGAATCATTTATTTCTAATGTTTTTAGATATTTAAATATAAAATTAGATTCTAAATCTGTATCAGGTAAATATCTATTTCCTAATTTCAATAATTCGTCACCAGCCCTAAGTCCTAGTGCGGCGGCCTGAGAGTTCGGCGTAACAGCAACGATCTTAGTAGGTTTATCATATGCGCCTGTTATGGCGCCAAAATACATCACGCTTGTAAATGGTACAAAATTTATTTTTGTGTCTCTATTTTCTTTTTTTAACTCAGCCATCGCTTTATCCAATCGATATAACAGTTCATTTGGAAGTTGAATATCATTGATTGTTGGGCTTCCGGCTATAGCTAGTTTATCACCTTTAAGGTTACAACTAAGTTTTTCAACACTCTTGATTTCTATTTTGTTCCCATTACCGACTCCATTCAGCGTATATAGTCTGCCTCCTTCGATGTTCATAAATAAATCGATGGCTTGAGGCTCATTCCACGATAAAGCTCTTGTGGTCGTATGTAGCGTTTCAATTCGATTCAACTTATTAAGAGTATGAGTTCTTGAATAATTAGCCCAATCCTTAGCGAGCCATTTAAATATCGTGACCGTGTGTTGTCCTGGATGAAAGAACTCACTTGACTTTTTATATTGTTTAATATTACCAACATTATTCGCCAAAACTTGATAGTGATAATGATCATTTGAAGATTCAAACTGAACTTGCGAGCATTGATTTTCTCCCCCTTGAACTTGCAAACTAAATAAAGATGCTAAGAAACCAATTTTATAAATAACTTTCATTTGTAACTCCCTGTTGTAAATCAATAATTTTTTGTATTGTCAAGCGACGCTGTTTCAAGTAATTCTTTTGCTTGTCAATTGACTCGACTGAAATTAACTTATTTTCGATACGCCAAAGCTCTTCATAAACTTCAGCTTGTTGATAATTCATCACTTGATTTTGCGTTATTTGCAATTCTAACGACCTGTTTTGCGAAATCAGTAAATCTATATCCTGATGTAATAAGTGAGTTTTCCATGTCATTATTCCTACAAAACCGACAAGAATAGATGCAGCAACACTCATAAAAACATTAATTTTTTTGCTTCCGTTACCTTTTCTCGTTGATTCAATTCGCTCCCAAATATAAGGAGGAGGTATAAGTAACTGACTAGAGTTCTTGCTATTAGCCATACTTTGCAACAGTTCAAGGTTTTCTTGACAAAGTTGACACTCATTTAAGTGCTTCCTATCGTCATCACAAATACCACTTATCATTTTTTCTTCATCAACATGATTCATGACTTTTCTCCAATGTGAGCCTCAACTTTTTAAGGCATCTAGAAACAATAGATTTAGAGTAACTTTCACTTTTATTCATAAAATGGGATATTTCTACATGCGAATATTCTTCGATAATAAATAACCAAATCACAATGCGGTGCTCGACAGGTAAAGATGCAAGCAAAACTTCTAACTTATCTGACTCATCAGTTAATTCCTTTGCTACACAATCAAACTGAGTGTGCGAATCTACAATGTCAAACTTGTGGCGTTTGACATAATTAAGTGCTTTATTAATTGCAATTTTTTTACTCCATGCCACGAAATTTGCGGTGATATCTAATTTTGATACTGCATCAAATATTTGAATAAAAGTGTCATGCAATAAATCGTTAGCGATCTCTCTATCACGACAAATTTTTACAAGCGCCGTATAAATTATTGGCGAGAGAGATATATAACAAGCTTCTTGTGCCGCTTTGTCACCTGCTTTTAATTTTTTAATTAATCGCTCATCAATATTAATCAATTTCCTTTCCTATGAATTCGATCCCTATATATATAACAACCGAGAGTACCAATTCGTCGCATTATTTTGGAATAAACTTAGAAATATTCCGTTGTAAACATTAAAGCATTGAATTTAAAAGATAAAAAAAGCCCGTTTGATTTTCACCAAACGGGCTTTACATTGCAAGTGTCGTTATTTTATTTGTTGAACACGGGTATTATTATCAAACAATAAACTGCCCGATAAAGAAGGTGACTCGTAATTCACACGATTTTTCTGATTAACGAAATAATCCGTTAATAGTCGGTGATAGACAGTCACTCCCTTTAAGTTTTTTAGTCCTTCAATTTCTTGATAAATGAATGTTTCATTTACCCCAGGCTCAATACCGATTAGCGTCAATGATAAGTCTTTACCATCTTTGTCTTTCAGCATAAAACCTTGCTCAATATAATCTTGAACCATTTTTAGGTAGACGTCACTATCAGCAGCAATGCGCTGTTGATGCTTGTCACTTAACATGTTTTCCAAGTCATGACTGGTAATACGATGAATCACTTCAATACTATTGGTATGTTCGTTCACTATAATTTCAGTCGAGCCAACAAAGAACTTATGCGCCATAGTTTGAGACATGCCAAGCCATAGCGTCATCAATAAAATAACAACATTACGCATCATCATTAAGCCGCTTTCTTAGCTTTTTCAGCGTCTTTTTTACCGTCTTTCTCTTCGTCTTTATCAGTCTTAAGCTTTTGGTTGTATTTTTCCATTAGGCTCTTAGACTTCTTACGTTTGTATAACTGTAAGCGAGACTCGATAGCACGTTGTGGCCAGTAGTTGTTGTTAACATCAACATCAGCAGTTTCCCAGTATGGGTCAAGCTCAATTGACGCAATCTCTTTGTCAGTAACTAATAACTTAGAAACTTTCTCAGTATTTTTACGCCAGATCTGTGCCGATGTACGAACAACTTCGTCGCTACCGTCAGTGTAAACAAGCTTTAAGATGATTGGCATAACCAAGCCACCTTTGTTGCTAAAGTCTACTGCGTACATGTTTTTGCCATTTTTCAATAGCTCTAACTGCCAATCTTCAAGTTTCTTTTGAGAACCGTTGTACTTGTTGCGGTCGCTATTCGTTACTGTGAACTTGTCGTTTTCGTTGTAGAAATCTAATAGCTCAGGCTTAGCATCAGTACGGCGCTTCATGCCTTTATTACGCATGTCGCTGATGTCCATTGGTCGCTTATTGAATTGCTCACGATCCCAAACTTTTTCAACTTCTGGATCTTGATTACCAACGTGCATTTTAGTGACTTTATCTAAAGAGATATCAACGTGATCTGTTGTGTAGAACCAACCACGGAAGAACCAATCTAGATCAACAGCTGATGCATCTTCCATAGTACGGAAGAAATCTGCTGGTGTAGGACGTTTAAACTTCCAACGTTCTGCGTACTCTTTAAAGGCGTAATCGAATAACTCACGGCCCATAATAGTTTCACGAAGAATGTTTAATGCAGTCGCTGGTTTACCATAAGCATTATTACCAAACTGTAAGATAGACTCACTGTTTGTCATAATTGGCACTTGGTAAGAGCTCTTCATGTAGTTTGTAATGTTACGTGCAGGTCCACGACGTGATGGGTAGTTTTCTTCCCATGCTTGTGCCGCTAGGTATTCAACGAATGAGTTCAAACCTTCATCCATCCAAGTCCACTGACGCTCATCAGAGTTAACAATCATTGGGTAGTAGTTATGACCAACTTCATGAATGATAACGCCAATTAAACCGTATTTAGTACGACGTGAATACGTTTTCTCACCAGTCTTCTTATCCAAAGTAGGACGAGGACCATTAAAGGTGATCATTGGGTATTCCATGCCGCCAACAGGACCGTTAACCGAGATAGAAACAGGGTATGGGTATTGTAGGCTGTACTTGTTGTACTCTTCGATGGTGTGAATGATCGCTTCAGTAGAATAGCGTTCCCACAACGGGTTACCTTCTTTCGGGTAGTACGACATTGCCATCGTGTCTACGCCTTTTTCGCTATAACCTTGTGCATCCCAAATGAATTTACGAGAAGACGCCCAAGCAAAATCACGAACGTTTTCAGCTTTAAAGCGCCACGTTTTAGTTTTGTTAGTGCCTTCTTTTTCGTTCTCAATTGCTTCTTCTTCAGTCACAATGATTACAGGCTTTTTAGCTGTTTTCGCTTTATCTAAACGCTTACGCTGTTTAGAGCTTAGAACACGGCTTGCGTTATCTAACTCACCTGTTGCTGCAACAATGTGATCAGCAGGTACAGTGATAGAAACATCGTAATCACCAAATTCTAAAGCAAACTCACCGTTGCCTAAGAATTGTTTGTTTTGCCAGCCTTTAGCATCGTAGTAAGCCGCCATACGAGGGAACCATTGCGCCACTTCGTATAGGTAGTTACCATCTTCTTTAAAGTACTCGTAACCAGCACGGCCACCTAATACTTTCTGTTCTTTCATGTTGTAATCCCAATCGATGCTGAACTCGAAAGATTTACCAGAACGAAGTGGTTTAGGCAGGTCGATACGCATCATTGTATCGTTGATAACGAATTTTAGTTTGCGACCATTTTCACCTTGAACAACGCGTGTGATGTTGTAACCACCATCAAACTCTTCTGCACGAACTAGGTTACGCATTGAACTAAATGACGTTTTAGGATTTGATTTATTTGACCAACTCGTTGTCTTCGTTTTTGACGCCGTTGAGTTACGGTTAAAACGGTTTTGATCTAACTGTAACCAAAGATAAGTTAATGTATCTGGCGAGTTATTTGTGTAGTTAATTGTTTCAGAAGCGGTTAAACGCTGCTTCTTATCATCAAGCTTAACTTTAATGACATAATCAGCTTCTTGTTGCCAATATTTATGTCCCGGCGCGCCTGAACCAGTACGATAAACGTTTGGCGTTGGCAGTAGCTCGTCTAGTTGACGAAACTTATCTTCAAATGGTTTGCCTTTAGCCATTAGTGGTGCAGTAACTACCACTGATAAGCTAAGTAACAAACCGCTAACTAGTTTGTTCATCTGTAGATCTCTCTCAAGTTAGAATTATTTTAATTGTATACACTTTAAAAAAAGTGGCTCTTTATACCATATAGCCACCTTTAATGCTGAAATAAAGTGTTTCTAAATATGTGTTACAACGTAACAATTATTAATAAGAGTGAGATGATAGGATTATTGAGTAAGCTAGGATTCATTTTTTCAAAATTATAGTACAATCAATACACTACAATAGACATTGGTTATCCATGCGAAAATTATCATTATCAAACAAACGATTAGCTAGATTTAAAATCAGCTTAGTCTCTTCGTTACTTGTAATACTTTCGGGCTGTGCTCATCAAAACTTCATGGAAGAAGGGAAAAAATATGCACAAAGTAACCAATATGAAGCTGCTGTTGAACAATTTACGCTAGCATTAAATGAAGAGCCAGATGACGCCAACACCAAACAACAACTGACATTAGCTCAATCCCAACTTAATCAATGGGCAACAGCATTAACCCCTGCTGCAGATAATGCTTATCAACTCAAAAATCTTGGCAAAGCGCTACTGCTCTATGGGAAAAGTGCCCAGATTACTAAAAATCCGCATTCAGTTAAGCGCTATAAAGCAATATATGAGCAATTGCGCAACAAGAGCATTATTAAGGCAAAAGTAAAATCTAACGCGCTGGGCTTTAACGATACAATCCTAAATAGCATTGACGGAATCAAATATAGTGATTCGGCGACGTCTATCATGGCATTCTCTCAATCAAATCCAGTATTTGAGATCCAGCAATCGAGGCAAGATGCTGTTACGCAATATATTAGCGGCTCACAACTAATTGCCAACCCAGCGCTTGTTGAGCTACAACACGAACTACAAGATATTCGTAATCGCCGCCGTCATTACGAACGTGATATGAGCAATTTACGTCATCAAGCACAATCTCAACGTAATGAAGTTCAAAACATTTCAAGCCAATTACAACGGGCTGAAATGAAAATGACTGCCAGTAACCTTTCTAACAACCAACGCGCCTCATACAATCAAGAAGTTAACAGCTTAAGAAGTCAGTTAAACTCAGCTAAACAACAAGAGCGCACCTCAACACGTGATTTTGACCACGCTAAAAGTGACTATCGCCGGTTAGGTGATAAAATGCAGCATTTAGCAACAGACATTTCGTTAACGCCTGCCGTTGTTGAAGTGCCTGTCTATTCTGATTACGTCTATCAAGAGTTTAAGCAAACCAATAGCCTCGATGGTGTGCTCTATTTAAATATCAATAACGTTGTTCGTACAGCAGGTGTTGCGGTTGCCTCAACGGATGTTAGCCACCCTGCTCATCCAACAATTGATTTAGCAGCAAACCCCCTTGATGTGTTATCACAACAACAACTTACACCTCAATATTCTCAAGAACGTTACAAAATAGGTTTACGACTTATAAATGAGCTTATTGCCGAACATAAAGCTTCTTATCTATATCAAGCACAAGACTCAAGCAATTTAGAGCACAAGATGACTCTTTTAGTACAACATGGCTTGATCACACATGATGGCGCATCTTCAAACGCCGCTAATATGCTAAATCAGATGTTAGTTAATGAGTTTGGCCAAGGTGGAATTTTTAACATAAACCAACTTTTACACCTCTATTAATAGGGAAAGGTTATTTTTATTGCGATTACCGTACAAAAATTAGCGGTAGCGCTCATTTTTGACTCACTTGATAAGTTTTTAAAAATTAGTGGTTGCAAATAAAATTAAATTCTCTATTATAGCGCCCATCTCAACGGCACAGGTCGAAGAGATAAAAATTGTGATTGCGGGATGGAGCAGTCTGGTATTAAAACCAGTCGGGTTCAACTTACTTTTACAAGAGAAGTCGAAGGTCGTTAGTTCAAATCTAACAATGTTCGCATTGTGTTTGCGGGATGGAGCAGTCTGGTAGCTCGTCGGGCTCATAACCCGAAGGTCGTTAGTTCAAATCTAGCTCCCGCATCCAATCACTACTCTTTTTAAAGAGAATAAATAATCGCCTCAAGGCGATTTTTTTATGCCTGTAGAAAAGTAAACAGAGCAAAGAGCATCAAATCAGAGCAGTCTGACTCTTTATTTTCTGAGAAAGTCGTCGAGCTCAACTCCCCCTTCTTTAAATAAAGAGTGAAAAAAATCGAAGGTCGTTGTTGGCTTTCACTCTTCATAAATAGAAAGTAGCTCCCGTATCTAATCACTTAACTCTTTTAAAAGAGAAACAAATCATCCTTTAGTTTCTATAGATAGGAGATTTTTATGTTTTTAGAAAAGTAAAACGCTGACTACAGCTTTACGTACATCAACCAATTCAAATAAATCATTCTCTAAACGCCCCCCAATTGACCATCAAATACTTACAACGTAAACATTAATTTACATAGTAAATCACTAATTGAGATACAGTGTTTCATAAAACAACATATCAATTATAGTTTTCGACATACAATCAATACCTTAAATAACAATAACTAACTAGTAACCTCATTTTTAGCCTTAACTTTGAGTAGGCTTTTTTTAATTTATAAAATTCACTGTTTGGTAATTCCAATTCCTAACACTCGACACTATAATCATTGGGTATTTCGTGCATTTGCGGCCTTTAGAGAGCAAATGACAGTTAATGATTTTTATAGATAGTTCTTGGAGTAAGTAATGGCAGCGTTTGGTACAGTTTTCATGCCTGAAATGGCAATTTCTAATTTTGACGGTGAAAAATGGACTGATGCGCAACTCGTCCCAAGTGACAGCCTTACATTTCACCCTGGTGCTCATGTGCTTCACTATGCAAGCACATGTTTTGAAGGGTTAAAAGCATTTCGTCACGCAGATGGTTCAATTAAGCTATTTCGCATGGACAAAAACATTGCTCGTTTTGCACAAAGCAGTGATTTATTATCATTACCAGCAATTGATACAGCAGCCACAGAAAAAATGATTAAAGACGTGGTGAATCGTTTTGCTGATGAAGTACCAGAGCCACCGGGTTCAATGTACATTCGACCAACACATATCGGTACAGAAGCTGCAATCGGTAAAGCCGCTGCACCATCAATGGCATCATGCCAATATGTTTTATTATCACCAGTAGGTAACTACTTCTCGAGCGACGCTGGCACACTGCGTTTATTACTTGATGAAACAGGTATGCGCTGTGCACCGCACAACGGCATGATCAAAAGCGGTGGTAACTACGCAAGTGCGCTACGTCCTATCATGCAAGCACGTGATGAGTTTAAAGCTGACCAAGTACTGTTTTGTCCAAATGGTGATGTTCAAGAAACTGGCGCAGCCAACTTCTTGTTAATCGACAACGATGAAATCATCACAAAAGCATTAGACGAGAGCTTCTTACACGGTGTAACCCGCGACTCAATTCTTACGCTAGCGCGTGATATGGGAATGAAAGTATCTGAGCGTGAATTAACAGTTACCGAACTGCTAGAACGTGCAGCTAAGCCAGGATGTGAAGCAGCACTATCAGGTACAGCAGCCGTATTAGCCCCTGTTGGCACCTTCATTCACAACGGTAAAGAACATATCGTTGGTGACGGTAAAGAAGGTCCTCGCACTCAAGCATTGCGTAAAGCAATGAACGACATTCAATGGGGTCTTGCTGAAGACAAGCACAACTGGTTAGTGAGTATCTAATTAGCCCACACTTTCCTAAGCGGCCATGACAAGTTTTAATGACCGCTTAGTTATATTGTTACCTTCTCTCTGGCTTTTCTTTTTTAAACCCACCAGCTTGCTTTCTTTTGGCCGTTCGGCGATTGGCTTTTTTATCTTTAGGGCCGCGTTTACTTTCCCCTGTTGATGGTTTATCGGTAACAGGAAAATTCTCAAGCGATTGCAGTGGTAACTCACGTTTAGTTAATGTGCGAATAGCTGCTAATGCCTTTGCTTCGCCATGACATACTAATGAAATTGCCACGCCTGATTTTCCAGCGCGCGCAGTCCGGCCAACACGGTGCACATAAACAGGCGCATTGTCAGGTAAATCAAGATTAATCACGACTGGCAGTGAATCGATATCAATGCCGCGAGCCAATACATCCGTTGCCACCAGCACATTGAGTTTTTTATTGTGGAAATCGGCAAGCGTCTGTTGGCGCTCACTTTGCGCTTTTTCACCGTGAAGCGCTGCAACATTAAGCCCCGCTTTTTTGAGTTTTTTAGCCACAGAGTCAACGCTATCTTTCGCGTTAATGAATACTAGCGCCTGTTGCCAATTATTCTCGGTTAACAGTGCAATCAAGGCTTTTGCTTTACTGCCTTTATTGATTAGATAAAGTTGCTCGTTAATACTTTCAACAACGGTGTTTGCTTCATTGGCTTCAATTTTTTGAGGTTGTTGTAAAATCTGCTGTGCTAATTTCTCTAACTTGGGTGCCAATGTCGCTGAAAACATCATGGTTTGACGATTTTCACGTGGCAAATGTGCCACTATCTTCTCAATGTCTTTTAAAAAGCCCATGTCTAACAAACGATCAGCTTCATCGAGTACCAAGCTTTGAAGGTGAGCAACAGGCAATAGCTGTTGTTCTAATAAATCGAGTAATCGTCCCGGCGTTGCAACAACAATGCGCGCGCCTTGATTAACATGAGCAACTTGAGCGCTTTGATCAACTCCGCCACATAAAGTGACTATCTGTTGTCCTAACGGCTTTGCAATCTCTAACAGCGATGATGACACCTGCTGTGCCAGCTCTCGCGTTGGCACTATCACTAATGCTTCGATGCCTTGTGCTTTACCCGTTAACGACTCAATAATCGGTAAACCAAAGGCCAGTGTTTTGCCACTGCCGGTTTGCGCTAGTGCTAATACATCGTTTTTGGAAAGTGCGACAGGAATAGCTAACGCTTGAATAGGCGTTGGGTGTTTAAGTGATGTTGGTAATGCATCGACAATTGAAGGTGATAAACCAAGCTGTGAGAACGTCATGGGAGACACTAATAAAGAGAAGAAGTGTTAAGTCTAATGAAGTGGTTTATGGAAGTAAATAAATGTCAGGTAACTTGGCAGTCTAAAGCCAAGTTTCCTGACATAGTATTCAATAACGTTTATTTATCGAAATGAATAACGGTGCGAATACTCTTACCTTCATGCATTAAGTCAAAGGCATCGTTGATACCTTCAAGACCCATGGTATGAGTAATAAAATCACTAAGTTTGAATTCACCGGCTAAGTAGCGCTCGACGTAATCAGGTAACTCACTGCGCCCTTTCACGCCGCCAAATGCCGTACCACGCCATACGCGACCAGTTACTAGCTGAAATGGACGAGTTGAAATTTCTTGACCAGCACCCGCAACGCCAATAATCACAGACTCACCCCAACCTTTGTGACAACACTCTAGTGCACTACGCATCACATCAACATTGCCGATACATTCAAATGAATAATCGACACCGCCATCAGTTAACTCAACAATAACGTCTTGAATTGGCTTATCGTGATCTTTAGGGTTAATACAGTCAGTTGCACCTAGCTTTTTAGCCAATTCGAATTTTGATTCATTGATATCAATAACGATGATGCGTGACGCTTTGGCCATTGCAGCGCCAATTACGGCTGATAGTCCAATGCCACCCATACCGAAAATAGCAACGGTATCGCCCTCTTCAACTTTCGCTGTGTTCATCACTGCGCCCATGCCTGTGGTAACACCACAACCTAATAGACAGACTTCTTCAAGCGGTGCTTCTGGATTCACTTTCGCTAGTGAAATTTCTGGCAGTACCGTGTATTCAGAAAATGTAGAACAACCCATGTAATGGAAAATCGGCTCGCCGTCTTTATAAAAACGTGTAGTGCCGTCTGGCATTAAACCTTTACCTTGTGTTTCACGGATCTGCTGACACAGATTAGTTTTACCAGAGGTACAAAATTTACATTCACCACACTCAGGTGTGTACAGTGGGATCACGTGGTCGCCAATGCTCACACTAGTGACGCCTTCACCCACTTGCTCAACGATACCGCCACCTTCATGACCTAATACCGCTGGGAAAATCCCTTCAGGATCTTCACCAGATAGCGTAAATGCATCGGTGTGACATACACCAGAGGCGATAATTTTTACCAGTACTTCGCCTTTTTTAGGCAACATAACATCGATTTCTTCAATGCTTAATGGCTGTTTAGGGCCCCACGCAACGGCGGCTTTAGATTTAATAAATTGATCTGACATTTCTATCTTCCTTTTTAGGGAGTGTTTTACTATTAGGTTCATTATAAATATTTCTCAGTCAATGATAATATCACCAATTAACAAAACACCTTTACCAGAGAGTAATAATGGAATGGCAAGGTATCAGCGAATTTGTCGCTGTCGCACAAACACAAAGCTTCACCCAAGCAGCGCAAAAACTTAATGTGTCGACGGCTCACGTCTCAAGACATATCAATGCATTAGAATCTCGCCTCAATATTAAGCTTTTCTATCGCACCACGCGCAATGTGTCGCTGACTCAAGAAGGTGAGATTTTTTATCATCGGTGCCATCATATTCTTAACGAATTACAAGACGCACAGCTCGCCCTCACTAATCTACAAAGCAAGCCACAAGGTCACATCAAGCTAACGGCTCCCATTACCTTTGGTGAACAAATTATTTTACCATTGGTCAATGACTTCTCAGTCCGTTACCCCGATGTAACAGTGCAAGCTCATCTAACTAACAAACGCATCGACATTATTGAAGAAGGTTTTGATTTAGCTATTCGTATTGGCGCTTTAGAAGACTCCTCACTAATTGCCACCAAATTATCGAGTCGTCAAAACTATCTTTGCGCTTCCCCTGCTTATATAAAGCAACATGGTCAACCTCAAACCATTAACGAATTACAACACCATAACTGTTTATTAGGCTCGCAGAATTATTGGCGCTTAAAAGACGGTAATAAAGTCAAACAAATTCAAGTAAAAGGTACTCATCAATATAACAATGGTTACGCATTGCTAGATGCCGTAAAAAAAGATTTAGGCATTGCTCAATTGCCGCAATATTATGTTGACCGCTATTTAGCGCAGAACGAATTGATAGTGGTGTTAGAAAACCATCAAGAACCACAAGAGCATATTTGGGCAGTAAGACCCCATAATCGCCAGCTTTCACCGAAGATAAAATCGCTGATTGACTACCTGCAACAACAAATAAATTCACCTGACAAATAGAAACCGAATCATTAATTGATTAAAGTCAAAGAATTTGCGCCACCACGCTCCATAAATTGATTTGAATCAAGTGTTTATTTTTATACGGGAGGATAATTCCCTCATCAGATAACACACTACAAATTCAAGAAAATTTCGGAGATAACTCATGAAAAAAACATTAACTAATATTGCAATCGTAGCGGCACTAGCGGCAACTTCTTCAGTAGCAATGGCTAACAAAGCTGGTGACATGATCGCTCGTGTTGGCGCAGTTAACGTAACGCCATCAAGCGACAAAGCAACTATCTATGCTGGTGGTAATAAAGTTGATTTAGGCGCAGGTGCTTTAACAGCTTCTGTAGAAAGCGAAACTCAACTTGGTCTTAACTTTGTTTACTTCGCAACAGACAAAATCGCCGTTGAATTATTAGCAGCAACACCTTTTTCTCATGATCTAAAAGTTCACAGTGGCAGCACTGAATTAGATCTTGGCAAAACAAAACACTTACCGCCAACGTTAAGTGCTTTATACTACCTAAACGCGCCAAGCGATAAGTTCCAACCATATGTTGGTCTTGGCCTTAACTACACGGTATTTTTCGAAGAAGAGTTTGCACCTGGCGTAACAGGCGCTGGTTCAGTAGGCGGTCTAAACCTAACCGACTTAAAACTTAAAAACTCTTGGGGGCTAAGCGCACAAGTTGGTTTTGATTACCACTTAAACGAAAAATGGCTAGTAAATGCTTCAGCTCGTTACATTGACATCGATACTACCGCTACATTCAAAGCTATCGACGGTAGCGTACCGGGTAAAGTTGAAGTATCAATCGACCCTATGGTTTACATGGTATCTGTTGGATACAAGTTCTAATACGTCTGTATTACAACATAAATAAATGATTTGCTCAGGGCGCTTACTCATAGCGCCCTTTTTTGATCCCTTTCTTAACTAATTCTTATCTTAAATCAACCTTAATAAAAATAGATCTCATTAACACTTGATTACATGAATGATAAGAATTATCATTTGCGCGTTTTTTATCATCTTTAATACCGACATGTCTTTAAAAATGTTAAGAGCATCTTTAAAGACATTTCTGGAAACATTAATTTTTAAGCAACATGAAAGGAATTGCTAACATGAATTTGAAAGATCTAACTAAAGTAAGTGCTGCCGTTGTTCTAGGCTTAAGCCTTGCCGCTTGTAGTGGCGACGACGGAAAAAATGGAACGAACGGTACCGATGGAACTAACGGTACAAATGGTACTGATGGCAAAACAACATTTGTTGCCCGTGCTGACGTTATCAAAACCAATGCGAACATTGCTTACGCATCTTATTCAGATTCATTGATCACAGCGGTTGCTCTAAAAGAATCATTAGACACGTTAGTCGCTAACCCAACAGCTCAAAACTTTACCGATGCTAAACAAGCTTGGTTAGACGCTCGCGAACCGTACGGTCAAACTGAAGTTTATCGTTTCCGTGAGGGTCCAATCGATTTTGAAAACGCTGATGGCACAACAGGCCCTGAAGGCGCGATCAATGCTTGGCCACTAGGTGAAGCATTAATCGATTACATCTCTACATCACCAGCAGTTAACGGTAACGCATTCCAAGAAGATGACAGCCGCGCAATTAGCAGCAACATCATTGCTGACACAACAACTTACCCAATCATCAATAAAGCGACCGTTACTGGTTTATTCGAAACCAATGAAGATGAGCGTAATGTAACAACGGGTTACCACGCGATTGAATTTTTATTATGGGGCCAAGACTTAAACGCTGATTTGGGGTCGTCACAAACAACTCGTGATGCCACTGCAGGTAACCGTCCACTCACCGACTTTAATACAACTGGTGGTTGTACTTCAGGTACTGGTAATGCAATGGCAGATAACATCTGTGAACGTCGTGGCCAATACCTACAAGTTGCCGCTGATATCTTGATTGAAGACTTAACAACTGTTGTTAAAGCATGGGAACCAGCAACTGGTGAACATTACAAAACGTTTGTTGCCGGTGGCGATGCATCGTTAGCACTTATCTTAGAAGGCATGGGCCGTTTAAGCTACGGTGAACTAGCAGGTGAGCGTATTAATGTTGCTCTAATTAACAACTCTCAAGAAGACGAGCACTCTTGTTTCTCAGATAACACACACCGTGATATCTACCTAAATGCAAAAGGCGTACAAAACAGCTTCAACGCTTCTTATACACGTGTAAACGGTGAAGAAATTAGCGGCGCTTCTATCTACGATCTACTACTGACAGAAGGTCATCCTGAACTTGCTAACCAACTTCGCGGTTCTCTAGAAGCAACAATGGCTGCAGCCTCTGTTATCGATACTAAAGCGAAAACAGGTATGCCATTTGATTTACTTATTCAATCAGGTATCGATCAAGAAAACGTAATTGCGGTAATCAAAGCATTAGTCGCTCAAACTGATGACATCGAAGAAGCTATCAAAGCACTTAATGTTACAACTAATGATTTACGTCAAGATACTGAAGAAAAGATCTAACGACAACGCTAACCATTATCGTTACCATACGCAGTATTGATTAGCGATGTAGTTGGTCTAACAAAGGGTTCACATTGTGAACCCTTTTGTCGTATCTATTCACGGATGAAGTGTAAGGTTTTACTTTTAGATTCATTACCTTATTAACAACATAAAAATACTAGAGACAATTTTGTCACAATCAATCATTTAAACTAATAAGAATCACAAGCAATTGCAGTGTTATTTTAATTACTTAGGTAGCCAAATAACTGCGTGATCAGAAAACTTTGAATAACCATGAGCGCGCTCGTTAAAGAAAGCTTGCTCAATGTAGGAATGTAGCAATGAACAAACTGAGTACTATCACAGCCTCAATCACCTTAGCTCTAGCATTATCAGCCTGTGGTGGCGGAGGGAGCTCCTCTACTCCAGCTCCCACGCCTACGCCAGTTCCTACTCCTACACCGACTCCGGTACCGACTGTAGATCACAGTGGTTTAACGCCATTATCTAGTGACACGCCAGCCGTTGGAGAACACCTAACCGGTGGCCAAATCACGACTACAGTGCATACACATGATGCTTTTAGCCAGCGCCCAGCTCCGGTAAAACAAGACTTTCAATCTGATGGATTCTTTACCTCAGGTGATCATTTATTTAGAACTCCCCATCAAGGTCGCGGCCCTGTCATTAATGCAGGAAGCTGCCAAGGCTGTCATATCAACGACGGCAAAGGCGTCGTGCCAGCATCTCCAGATGAAGCCATGAAGAGCATGTTTTTAAAAATTAGCGATGCCCAAGGTAATCCAGATCCTATTTATGGCGATCAAATTCAAACCTTTGCGCTTCAAGAAGAAAATAATGATGACGGCGCATTAGTGCTATCTCAACATGATGGTTCACTCAACGGCGACAAACTCTTTGGCGAAGCTTATGCATTTGTTGAATACGAGACAGTCACTGGCCAATATAGCGATGGCACCAGCTACGAATTACGCAAACCAATCTACAAAGTAAAAGACTTAAGTTACGGTGACTTTAACGACACTGTTGCATTCTCAGCGCGTGTATCACCTGCCGTTTTTGGCTCAGGTTTATTAGAAGGTATTCCTAGCGAGAACCTCATTGCTTTAGCCGATCCTGATGATAGTAACAACGACGGTATTTCAGGCCGTGCTCATATGGTTACTAACGTAATGACAGGCGACAAAGAAGTGGGTCGTTTTGCCTATAAAGCGCAAAATCCACATGTTTTGCAACAAGCATCTGGCGCTTACCGTGGCGACATGGGAGTAACTAACTCATTATTTATTGGCGAGCCTTGTACTGATAAACAAATAGCCTGTGTTACAGCAGCAGAACGAGAACAAACACAAGGTGATACTCCCGATATTGCTGATCGCCAACTGGCATTTGTTGAATTCTATAACAAGGTATTAGGCGTGCCTGTACGCCGTGGCTACGACTCAACTACCGAGATCTGGGATGACAATATCGTTGCAGGCCGTAAATTATTCTTTGATACAGGTTGTGTCGATTGCCACACGCCGCGTCACGTTACAGGTGACGTCGTCGACAGCCGCCTTGGCGGTATAGCACTAACAGAATTGCTACCTGAACCAAATAAAGTTGATTACCTATCAGAACAAACTTTTTACCCATACACCGACCTTTTACTGCATGACATGGGCGGCAGTTGTAAAGTTACCCGTGAACTTGAAGACGGCGCTAGCTGTGACGGCGGCGCAATGTGCTATTACGTGCAACGTTGTGATGGATTAGCCGATGACATGCCGATGGGCGAAGCGAGCGGTAGTGAATGGAAAACCCCTGCACTTTGGGGCACAGGTCTAGTACAAACCGTTAATGAAAATGCCACCTTCTTACACGACGGCCGTGCACGCAATCACGCCGAGGCTATTTTATGGCATGGCGGTGAAGGCGAAGCCGCTAAAACTAAATTTACTCAATTATCTCAAGGTGAACGTGAACAACTACTTGCGTTCTTAGGCTCACTCTAATGAGTAAAAAAGCATTAATGCTAATTGCAGTATTCATTGGCGTGGTTGCTATAACCGCCTTTGAATACCAGCGTAGCAAAGTTCCTGCTTTTGATATCAGTGAATTACAACCCGGTGGTGAGATGACGGTGGAACGATTGTCTCACAATACCTTTGTTGCTATTGGCGGCAATGTTGACCGCATGAAAGAACTTGAATTTTGGAGCGGTTTTTCATTCTTTCGAGACCCTTGGGTTGTTGCACCAGCGAGTACCACTGGTCGCGACGGCGTTGGACCACTGTTTAATACCCGTTCGTGCATTACCTGTCATCACGACGGCGGTCGCGGCCCTATGTCACCAGTTGGCCTACACAAACCATCATCATTACTGATCCGCATTGGTAGCACGGTTGACGGTGTTAATGCTGTTGATCCTAACTATGGTGGCCAAATTCAGCCACGTTCTATCACCTTGCTTAACAAATCAGTGACAGAGCAGCCACAAGGTGAAGCGATGCTGGATTTACAATATCAAACCATCAAAGGCCAATATGCCGATGGTTCAAGCTATGAGCTAATTAAACCAAGTTACACTCTGAGTCATTTTAGCCATGGCCCACTTGCTAAAGATCTCGGTCTATCGCCGCGTTATGCGCCAAGCATTTACGGCATGGGATTACTCGACGCAATTAGCGATGCCGATTTACTTGCCCAAGAAGATATCGACGACAAAAATAACGACGGCATATCTGCGCGCTATAACCGTGTGCTCGATCGCATTACAAACGAGCCTAAAGCCATTGGACGATTTGGTTTTAAAGCGCTACATCCATCGCTCGACCAACAAGTTGCCGCCGCCTTTGTTGGTGATATTGGTATCACTAATCCAATTTTTCCTGACGAAAACTGCACCGAAATTCAGGTTGGTTGTAAACAAGTGGCCAAAATTGGTCATCCAACAGACCTTGAAGCACCAGAGCGCGTGATGCGCCGCGTTAACGACTTTAGTGCCTATATTGGTGTTCAACCTGCTCGCGACCTAACCGACAAAAACGTCCAACAAGGCCGCGGATTATTTTACCAAGCAGGCTGTAGCGACTGCCATACGCCAAGCTACACCACCGATAAAAACTATCGCTTAACCGAACTAGCAGGCCAAAAAATTTGGCCATACACCGACCTTGCGCTCCACGACATGGGCGAAGGACTAAGTGACGGCATAACAGAATTTGATGCCAATGGCCGTGAATGGCGCACGCCACCGCTGTGGGGTATCGGCATGCAAAAAGAACTTTCAGCCACAGCGCGCTTTCTCCATGACGGCCGAGCGCGCTCAATCGAAGAAGCCATTTTATGGCACGGCGGTGAAGCAACAGCTTCACAGCAACAATTTATTCAAATGAGTAACGCACAGCGAGATTCTTTGCTGAGCTTTATCAACGCAATTTAGGAACGACAGCATGAAAAACTTACGCATTATTAGTACCTCAATCGCCCTTGCCTTAACACTTGCGGCGTGTGGTGGCGGTGGTTCTAGTAGCACACCCACTCCGACACCGACTCCAACGCCGACTCCAACGCCAACACCTACTGGTACGATCGACGATCAATATGCGAGTTACTTAAGCGATCTTACCCAGAATCACATATTGCCGGGCTATGAAGCATTTCAAACCGAAAGTGCAAAGTTTGTCCTTGCAACTAGCGCATTTTGTATTCTCAGTAACACAACAGAAACCGACTTAGACTTGGTGAGAGCGTCATGGCTCGAAACAAACCTAAGCTGGCAAAATATTCAGTGGGTTAAAGTAGGTCCTGTTGTTGATAATTTCACCTCATTTAGAATTCAAAACTGGCCAGACAGCAACAATGCCGTAGAACGGGGTGTTGCCGAATTACTAGAAACTTCTGAAGAAGTCACACTCGACATCGTTGCGAAAAAACAAACTGGTGCCCAAGGTATACCAGCGGCTGAAATGTTGCTCTACCCAGAAAGCAGTGACGATAATCTGCTAACAGCTAGTAATAAGGCCAAGCGCTGTGAAACCCTAATTGCGATTAGTGCCAACATCGCTCAAATGGCCAATGACGTTTACACCAAGTGGTCACCAGCGGGTGGTAATTATGTAAAAAATGTAACTGATGGTACGGGTGAATTCACGGGTCAAAAAGACGCGGTAGAAGAGCTAGTAACCAACTGGTTAGAGCAAGTTGAACGTGTTAAAGATGAAAAAATCTTAAAACCAGTTGGCACAGCTAAGCCAGGTTTACCAAACATCACAGAACATGCATTAAGTGACAAATCTCTTAACAGTATTAAAGTTAACTTAGACACATTCGAAGCCATTTACACAGCGGGTCAAGGCCATGGCTTCGATAACATCCTAACTGATTTTCTAGATCAACAAGCTACAGCAACATCAATGAAAGACAAAATTGATGCGGCACAAACGGCTATTGCAGCGTTAGAAGGTTCATACAAGGACGCACTGAACGATGACACTAAACGCGCAGCGCTAGAAGACACCATTGCTAAAATTCGTGATATTCGTGACACACTAACAGGTGAATTTGTACAAATGCTAGACTTGAGCATTGGCTTTAATTCAAACGACGGTGACTAATGCTTAATCGTCGTCAGTTTCTATTAGGCGCTAGCGGTGCAGTGGCGTTAGCCAGTTTGCCGCTAGTGTTTAATGGTCAATCACAGCAATGGCTAGTGAGCGCATTTTCCAAAGGACAAAAAGGTAATGGTCAACAACACTTTGCAGGTGCGTTTGATCAAAACGGACAGCTGATTAATGCTGTGCCTTTACCTGCGCGCGGTCATGGCAGTGCGGCTCACCCGACAAAACCCGGGCATGCCATTATGTTTGCCCGTCGCCCCGGCACATTCTTGCTTGAAGTTGATTTCAGCAGCGGCGCTATAACGCAACACATTACGGCATCCCAAGGACACCACTTCTTTGGTCACGGTGTGTTTAGTCAAGACGGCAAGCAGCTGTTTTCTATTGAAAACAACTTTGAACAAGGTCGCGGTGAAGTAGTAGTTCGCGACAGCAACAACTATCAAATTATTGACCGCTATGACTGCGGCGGCGTTGGGCCTCACGAATGTCGTTTAATGCCCGATGGCAATACCTTAGTCATCGCCAACGGCGGCATTAAAACACACCCGAATTGGCCGCGTAAAAAACTTAACGTAGACACCATGTCACCCGCCCTCACCTACCTTGATTTATCATCAGGTCAGGTTATTGATGAGTTCAAACTCGACAACTACCAGCTAAGTATTCGTCATTTAGACGTTAGCGCACAGGGAAAAGTCGTTGCAGGGCTGCAATATCAAGGACCTAAAAGTGATAACGTGCCATTGGCTATTAGTCATCACGGACAAGCGCAATTATCGTTTCTCAAAGCTGACGATGTTGTGTGGCGCTCACTTAATCAATACACCGCTAGCGTTTGTATCGATAATGAGCAGCAGCAAGTTGCCATTAGCTGTCCACGCGGCGATCTCATTACCTTATGGGATCTCAACAGCGATCAATTTATTCGAACTATTAAAATGCGAGACGTTGCAGGACTAAGCCTAGCCAATCAGCAAGTCATCGCTACTAATGGTAAAGGACAAGTACTTAATGTGCGCGACAGCCAACGCCAATTTACTCATTTAAACGATATTCGTTGGGACAACCACCTAACGACTATTCAATCCTAATTCCAGCGGAATAATACGCAATGACAACAGCTTCAAAACTATTACTCGCTCTTACTGGCTTAACCGCGCTTCAAGCCAATGCTAACGAAGCCAAGAGCGATAAAACCGACAAACAAATTGAAATCATCAGCATCATCGGTCAAAAACAGCAGCTCAAACAAGAAACTGGCTCAGCTTATGCCCTCACTAAAGAGCAACTAGCGCAATTCGAATTTGACGATATTCACCGCGTTCTCCAAAGCGTGCCCGGCGTTTATATTCGCGAAGAAGACGGCTATGGCCTGCGCCCTAACATCGGTATTCGCGGCGCAACAACAGAGCGCAGTAGCAAGATTACCATTATGGAAGATGGCGTACTTATCGCTCCAGCGCCATACGCTGCGCCAGCCGCTTATTACTTTCCAAATTCAGCGCGCATGACCGGCATTGAAGTGCTTAAAGGCCCATCGGCCATTAGCTATGGCCCAAACACCGTCGGCGGTGCTATCAACATGCAGTCACGTGCTATTGACGATGAAACTAAAGGCAATCTAGAGCTCGCCTACGGCACCGATAATTATCAAAAAGCCCACGCTTATTACAATTACAGCAAAGATAACTTGGGCATGCTTATCGAAGGTATTCGTTTGTCATCAGACGGTTTTAAAGAGCTTGATAACGGCGGTGATACAGGCTTTGTTAAAAACGAATTGCTATTCAAACTCAACTACGAGCTCAACGATGATGGTATTTATCAACTGTGGCAGTTCAAGGCAGGCTACGGCGACGAAGAATCTAACGAAACCTACCTTGGTCTTACAGAAGCCGATTTTAAAGCCAAACCTAATCGCCGCTACCTAGCAAGCCAAGATGATTTAATGACATGGGATCACAGCCAATTTCAAATCGGTCATTACATCGAATTTAGCGACGCCCTGAGCATTCACACGCAAGCTTATCGTCGTGACTTTGATCGTGACTGGGGCAAACTAAACCGCCTTAACACCAATCGCTCGATTCAAACGGTTTTACAATCGCCAACCACTGGTTTAAACGCTATTTACTACGATGTATTAACAGGTGCTCGTGATTCACAAATTGGCACTGACACTCTACTTTTCGGTCACAACGATCGTCAATACTATTCACAAGGCATTCAATCTAAACTGGTGTGGCAAAGCAATCACTTTGGTAGCGACAGTGAACTAGAAGTCGGTATTCGCTTCCATCAAGATCAGGTAGAGCGTAATCACTTTGAAGATCCTTACTTGATGCAACAAGGCCAACTGGTTGCCACCACTGGCGACACCATCACCACAATCAAAAATAAAGATAGCGTAGATGCCCTAGCAACACACCTTAACTACAAGTTAGCATTTGAACAGCTGACGTTAACAGGTGGTGTTCGCATCGAGAATATCGACGGTAAGCATCAAGACTTATTAGATCCAACACTTAACAACACTAACAGCGATACCTTGGTATCACCGGGTTTAGGCGCATTTTACCGCCTAACTGACGAGTTTGGCGTGCTAGCAGGTGTGAACAAAGGCTATGTACCTAATGGTCCCGGTCAAAGCGATGACATCGACGCTGAAGAAAGCTGGAATTACGAGTTTGGCTTTCGCTACGGCGACGGCGTCACTCAAGGCGAAATCGTTGGTTTCTTTACTGATTACAGCAACCTAAAAGGTAACTGTACCTTCTCAAGTGGTTGTCTAAGCAACATCGACGAAGAGTTTAACGGCGGCGCAGTTGAAGTAAAAGGTATTGAAGCAAGCTACTCAGGCCAGTGGCAACTAAACGACAGCATTTCAATTCCGCTAAACGTCAATTACACCTATACCGAATCAGAATTTCAAAGCGACTTCTTATCAACCTTCGTACAATGGGGTGATGTTAGCAAAGGTGATTCATTACCTTACATGCCAGAAAACCAATGGAGCATTGAAACCGGCCTCCAAGGTGAGACATGGAAGGTAGCATTAATCGCCAAGCATGTTGATAAAATGCAAGAAGCCGCTGGCGAACGTACTGAACTTTCAGGTCAATGGACAGACGCCATCGACCAGATCGATGTCTCAGCTTACAAAGAGTTAAGTGAGGGTTTACGGGTGTACGGGAAAATCGATAATCTCACTGACCAGCAGGATGTTGTGTCTCGTCGTCCGTTTGGGGCGCGTGCGGGTAAACCTAGGATGTTTACTGTTGGGGTTAAAGTCGATTTCTAGGAGTCGTACTGTCTAGTTTAGCGCACCGAATGGTGTGCTAAATATTTATTCATACTTCTTAAACTCCTGCGCTCGCACACCAGTCACTTTTTTTATGAAATACATCCCTGTATTTCCCCCTACGGGTAGCCTGCGGCTATGCAAATTTGTTCCAGTCAAATTTGTGCGTCGCCACTAGAGTATCGGGAATATTCTAAGACCGTGAAAGCGGGTCGCGCAGCGATAAATCTCAGGACGAGATTTATAAAAAAGTCCCCCAAAAAGGCGACCCGCAGTTTTATCGCTCGACCTTAATTTCAAAATAGCTTTTTCAGTACCGTATTTGATCCGCATCCCTGCGGCAAATACTAGAAAATCATCCATGATTTTCTTACTGCGCTATTTTCAAATGAAGGCGATAAAAAACGGGAATGATCCGCGCTGAATGTTTTCCAATAACCATCTCTGATACAAGTTTAATTACTTAAAAACTACTCAAAGTTTTCATAGCTATTGCTTTTTATTGAAGCCTACAGAAAGAAGACATGTCGTATTATGCCCAAATAATTACAAGAAACTGACATGAAATTGCAATTTCATCACTAAATCAATGGTGTAATCCAGTGATTTAGCTAACATCACGGAAAGCCGATAAATGACAAAATAGTCAAAAACACGGTAAGGGAATGTGTGTTATACTTTGGCCTTGTCAACAGTTCTCTTTAAAAATCAAACCCTTAAAACCATCACTTTAAAACGCAACTCTAAAACTGTGTTATTATAGACCTACGTTAAGAAATCGAATTGTTAGGATTTGAGCAACAAAAAAGCTCTCACCTTTCGATGAGAGCTTCTTGACGTACCAAACTAAGCTGGTGCCGATTTCCGTCAGAACTTAATCGTAGCATCAGGACCAATTAACAACAATAAAAATTAATGGTGATGACTCATGACACAATTATCAGACATATTCAGCTCTTTATGTAAAATGGCTTATGCGAAAACGATAAACTTATTCTTTCTCTCTGTAATCGTTTTGGGACTCTGTGGAGCACTGGGTATTGTCTATCTAATCACAAGTTGATATCTCTTAGCTCTCCTATAGTCTTTTCATTGAAACAAAAAAGCCCCAAATTAACGGGGCTTATAAAACAACGGAAAACCGCTACTTTAAAAAACTCTGATCTTTGGCGGCGGAACCCATTTACCTGATGGCGGTCGTTCTATCGTTATCGACATATCTAAAGAACCATCTTGATTAAATGTCCTTGAAGATATTTCTGTAACTGGATAAATCACCTCATCAATGGTGATGCCATCGCCGACTAGTGGCGGCTGACATAAATGACTGAGAGTAAAGGTTTCTTTTGTGGCTTGGTTTGTACATTTAATATTAATCAAAATAGATGTCTCTTTGTTGTAAAAAACCATTATAACATTAACTCTAAGCACTTGTTTGTCAACGCTTTTTGTCAACATCTATTTGGGTTTTATGGCGTTTCGAATATCGCGAATAGCAGTTTTTAGCCCATTCACATTCATATTTTTCGGAGCTTCTATTGGGTCACGAGTACCACAGTGCTTGTAATATTCAGCGTGTTTATTTTCTAATAATATATCGAATTTTATTCTGTTTTTCTCGCTAAGTAGATTTCTATATTCATCAAAATCAATATTATTTAATGATGTGCGCTCAATTGCTTTAAGCAATTGCAATCTAAGTGGATTAACAATTGAATTGTATTCTGCGCGACGATCTCTAAATAGAGCAAACCTGTGTGTCAAAAGCCCACCGATTAATGCACCTATTATTGCCCCACATCCCCCATAAAACAAATTAATTTCCATTGATTTCTCGTTCTGTAAATACCTAATCATACAACAATGAAATTCAACGAAAGTTGTGTCGATGATTTACGTGCTTGTAGCCTTTTCCTATAAATATTTGCGCGGTAAAGCCATTCGATACTAAAAACCTGCTAATTCTCATTAGTTGGCTTCGAATAAATTACTAACTCAAAAATGACTAAATTGTCGTATCAACGTTTCGTAATCCATTTTCTCATGACAAAAGATTAATAAATAAATTTTGAATTGATTACCTTTGGGGCGTATCTCGAAAACAAAGCGATAACCACTTATTGTTAACTCTCGAAATTCATCAGCATCAAAATATTGGCAAGCTTTTCCGCTTTCAGGAAATGTTTCCAGCAATTCCTTCCAATCTACTATTGTTGACTTAATGCTATTTATTGCAGTGTCGGGAGCTTCATGATGAGCTTTCCACTTAATAGCATCTTTAATTTGTCGCTGAGCATGTTCAGTGATTTCAATAGTTACATTACTCATGCATTACCTACTGATTAGAGCGAGCTTAAGAAGTCATCGACGGGGACAGTTTTTCCCTCTTCAATGTCTTTTCTCGATTGTAATAGTAGCGTCATGAATGCCATTTTTTCTTGCTGATATTGGAATGCTTCGTGTGTTTGAACAACTAATGATTCTTTGCCATTTTGTGTTACAAATAACGGACTAAATCCCAATTCATCCGGCAAGTTGGCCGCATTGGCTTTCATTTGACTAATTGTTGCCATTTTCATATGCCTATCCCACTTTTTGTTTTACTGATTTTTTGCTTTGCTGATAAGTAGTCCATATTTAGACCACCTGATAAATATAAGTATATTCAGCTCAAAAAGCAATCATCGAACTAAATTTAGTCCGATTAAATCCCACGATGAAAAACAAAAAAGCCAGCTAACTTTCATTAACTGGCTTTCTCATTTTTAACGCTTAAAACGCTTACTTCGCTGGCACCTTATTTCGCTGGTAGCACCAACGAATAACACTCACCGAAGCCAATGCGTTTAGCGCCATCTTTTTCACAGAAGCCACGCATTACGATAGCGTCGCCGTCTTCAACGAAACCGCGGGTTTCGCCGTTGCCTAAATTGAGACGGTTTTTACCAGCGCCTGTTAATTCTAACAATGAGCCAGCTTCTTCAGCATTCGGGCCTGATTGGGTGCCACTACCGAAGAAGTCACCGGCTACTAAGTTACAACCGTTGACTGTGTGATGGGCAACCATTTGCGCTGTCGTCCAGTAAGAATGACGGAAGCTTGAATTAGTTAGCTTAGCGGCTGGCTCGCCTGCGTCGCGCATTTTAGGGGTTTCTAAGAATACTTCGACTTGTACATCGTAGGCACCTAGTTCGCTGTTGCGAGCAGACGATAGGTATTCCATTGGTTGTGGATCGTTTTCATCACGGGTCCAGCCCATTCTAAATGGTGCTAGTGCTTCGTTAGTTACTATCCAAGGTGATACTGTTGAGGCAAAGTTTTTCGCTAGGAATGGACCTAGTGGTTGGTATTCCCAACCTTGAATGTCACGTGCTGACCAGTCATTGAATAAACACATACCAAAAACGTGTTCGTCAGTATCATCAAGGGCAATTGAATCGCCTAATTCGTTACCGCCACCAATGTAGATACCCATTTCCATTTCGTAATCTAAACGCTTACAAGGACCAAAGCTTGGCGCGTCAGCATCTGGCGCTTTAGTTTGACCTTTTGGACGTGGG
Source organism: uncultured Gammaproteobacteria bacterium (assembly GCA_913060565.1). Classification (GTDB taxonomy): domain Bacteria; phylum Pseudomonadota; class Gammaproteobacteria; order Enterobacterales; family Psychrobiaceae; genus Psychrobium. The sequence goes on from CAJXRU010000003.1 coordinate 71,789, forward strand.
AAGGCTTGACCTGATACACCGATTGACGATGAACGGCCGTGATAACCAATTGGGATCCACTTATAGTTTGGTAGTAATGGGTTGTCTGGACGGAAGAATGAACCAACGGTTGTTGCGTGGTGAATCGAGGTGTAGAAATCTGTGTAATCACCAATGCGGCAAGGTAAGTCATATTCGACTTCGCTTTGAGCAACCAAACAAGCCGCCATTTCGATTTCAAATTCGCTATCATCGGCTAGTGCGTTTGATAACGCAGCGCGCAGTGCAGACCATACGTTTGATGGCTGTGCCATGAATTCATTTAACGTTGATTGTGAACATAGTGCTAGTGCGTCAGCAACCACACCATCAAATAATTTAGCATTGGCTAGCGCGGCTAAGTCAACAACTTGGTCGCCAATAGCAACGCCGCCACGGAAGTTTTCGTCGCTGCCTTTGCGTTTAAAAATAGCAAAAGGAAGATTCTGAATTGGAAAGTCTGTCGTGCTTTCGTTCGCAGATGTTACCCAGCTTGTGAGTGCTGGATTATGAGTTTCATTTAATAAGTTCGACATGATGTGCCCTTTTATAATTTCTTGTGTGGCGAAACGCGATTACGCGTCTTCACTAAATTCTGTTTCATGCAACCACGCAGCGTGCTGCGGCGCTTTTTTAGTAATTGACCATTCTTCAATCATCGCTGGTGCTACGCGAGCTAGCTCTGCCATTTGCTCAGGCGTGCCACTGCGATATGTCAGCTCTAGGCGATGTCCATTAGGATCAAAGAAATAAATTGAATGAATAATGCCATGATTTGTGATGCCAAGTACATCAATGCCTTTATCTTCAAGTTCTTTTTTCGCTGAAATTAAGGCGTCGCGATCGGCGACTTCAAAAGCGATGTGTTGCACCCACTCAGGCGTATTACCATCGCGTCCCATTTTAGGACTATTTGGTAACTCAAAGAATGCGAGGATGTTACCCATGCCAGCATCTAGGAAGATATGCATATAAGGATCTGGCGCTTTAGTTGATGGCACGCGATCTTCACTTATCGCTACTTGCAAGTCCATGTTAAGCATTTCTTTGTACCACAACGTTGTTTCTTTCGCGCAATTACAGCGATAGGCAACGTGATGCATTTGTTGGATATTAATCATGATGACTCCCCAATCAATTATCTTTGAATTTAAGTATCAAGTTAGTAACAAATGATACTACTTTTAATCGATAGTAGTATCATTTGTTACTAAAGTCAATTATGGTTAGAATGTGATTACTAGTCTGCACCAAGGTGTTATTTATGAAGAACAATTTAGATCTTGAAAACTTTTTTCCCTATCAGTTTTCAATTTTGGCGCAGCAAATGAGTGAATATATCGCACAAATCTATCGCCATGAATATGGCCTTTCTCGTTTTGAATGGCGTGCGTTGGCAGCGATTGCTCAGCGTCCCAATTCGACGGCAAAAGACATTATGCAAATTACTCGTTTGGACAAAATGCAAGTAAGCCGCGCTATTACAAAGTTGACTGATAACGGTTATTTAACTCAACAAGCCAATCCTGACGATCGTCGTTCAACAACGTTGTCATTGAGTGAAAATGGTCAAATTATCTATGAAGAAATCGTGCCGAAAGTATTAGAACAAGAGAAAGCACTACTCGATAACCTGACACCGGAACAAAGAAGTCTATTTAAAGAGACGACAAAAGTATTAAGTGGGAAATTGGATTCAAACTAACTCATTATATTAATACCTACTCACTATCCGCTATCATTAACTAAGCGTTATTACTTATGTTGATAGGAAATGACAACGGAATGTGTGGATTAGGGGATATAAGTGATAAATCTAAAACAAAACAAAAGTAACACCCCAAATTTGTTTGCTGGCGAGCTTACCGTTCTCTACATCATCAATTTCATTACGTGTCTTTTCTTTATTGGTTTTGCTATTCGAAACTTTTACCTAGGAAATTATTGGTTTGCCGCCTCATTGATTGCCTATGTTACCTGCTCTGCCATTACGTCGTACCAATTAAAGTCTGGCTATTCAATAAAATTTTTAATTAGCACCTGTATTGTTCTGCTGTTATTTTCACTGTCTTTAATGATGGTAATTTGGGGAATTACCGCAGTTTATTGGTTTTTTCCAGTTGTTATCGGTTTAATTTTTATTTTGACAACAACGGCATCTTTCATCGTTAATTCACTAATCACGCTCGGTATTGGTTGGTTGGCTTTTGATACGTTGCCATTTATTGAAGCATTTAGATTAATCAGTTCACTGTTTCTAACAATTATCTTGGGTTACCTCATTGCGACGCATATGGCCAAACTGCATCGTACAATTGAAAAAGAATCAATTAGCGATCCATTAACAGGCGTACTTAATAGAAGGCAGCTCGAGTCTCATCTCACTTCTTGCAGCGAAGATTTTGGCGAGAAGGAAATTCTGTCGTGCATTTTAATGATCGACATTGACCACTTTAAATCGATTAATGATACTTACGGCCATAATGTTGGTGACCAAGTTATTATCGGTATTGCGCAACTGATTCAATCTCATAGTCGTCCTCAAGATAAGCTATTTCGAGTCGGCGGTGAGGAGTTTGTTTTATTGTTGCCTCAAACGGCTCAGCATGACGCAGTAAAGGTTGCAAGCAAGTTAAGAGAGTTTATTAAATCAGCCAATTTAGTGAATGATAAGACTATTACGGCAAGCATTGGCATCGCAGAAACAAGTGACGAACTTGATAATGCGCAGCGATGGTTAAAGTCTGCCGACGATTTTATGTATCAAGCTAAAACAGCTGGACGAGATCGTATTTGCTATCCTCAGTAAGACTTCGCTATTTTTGCGGTTTAACCGTTAGATAAACACCGAGTAAGCTAAGCAACATTCCGCCAATTGCCGATGGCGGAAACTGTTCGCCAAAATAGAGCCACGCCTGAATAGCCGTTATACCAGGTACTAAATAAAAGTAAGAGGCGACCTTTTCACTGGCACCGTTTTTAATCATGTAGAGCAGTAATAATATAGCCAGTACAGACATGCCAAACACTAGCCACAATAGGCTCGCTATTAAAGGCCACTGCCAATCAACTTGTTGATGTTCAAAGCTATAAGTAAGCACTGCCATTAATAGCGCAGTTACCATGTATTGCGCCGTCGATGCACTGAGTAAATTAACACCGTCACCAAAACGTTTTTGGTAAAGCGAGCCAATGGTAATACCCAATAAGGCGACTAATGCACCTACCATCATCGGCCAATTAACGGTGAAATCAGCGATAGCGCCCTTGCTAAATAATACAACCACCACACCAATAAAACCTAGCGCAAGCCCCAACCACTGCAGTGCTTTAATGGGCTTGGTACGAAACAAGATTAATGCGGTAAGCAGCGGTTGGATAGAAACTAACAACGCAATCACACCGGCAGGCATTGAATACGCAACCGCGCTAAATACGCCGCCAAGATAAGCGCCATGAATAAGCAAGCCACTAACGGCTTGGTGGCCAAATTGCCGCTTAGTCATCCATGGCGCTTTATACCACCACATTAATAGCCCAAAAACGATGACCGTCAATGCAATACGCAGAAACAACAAGTAAAAAGGCTCAATGTACGGCAGCGCGAATTTAGCGCCAATAAAGCCTGTACTCCAGAGAAATACAAATAGTGCTGGAATAAACCGCGTCCATTTGTTACTCACGTTTTCCATTACGTTTTCATCGCCTTCTTTTATAGTGTCGGGTATGCTAACACGCAAACTTAGCGAATAAACATCGAATTTTAAATGATGCCCATTACTCACAACTCTGCCACCTTACTTCAATATGCTCTTCCTTATTTAAAATCTAATGCCGACGTCTTAGATCTTGCCTGTGGTGGAGGCCGCAACGGTTGTTATCTTGCATCATTGGGGCATAACGTCACCTATCTTGATAGAAATGAACAGTCGTTGGCAACTATTAAACAACAAGATAACCACGGTCGGTTTATGTGTATCGATTTAGAAACAACGCCGCCATTTGAGTTACCCGCCAATACATTTGACGTAATTATTGTATTTCGTTATTTGCATAGGCCTTTAATATCATCAATTATTGGAGCATTGAAAAGCGGCGGTGTGATTGTTTATGAAACCTTTACTCATCAGCAAGCAACTATTGGTCGTCCGAGCAATCCAGACTTTCTATTAACTGATAATGAGCTATTACAACATTTTAATAAGTTTGAGTGCCTTTATGACAAACAAGGGTTTGATGAACAACAACAGGCTTATATTGGCCAGTTTATCGGTCGTAAATTAGATTAATTTGGCATAAATATGTTCGTCAAAAAACACACCGTTTTTATATGATGCTTGCTTTAATGTCCCCTCGAGCTGGAACTCATTTTTCTGTAGCACTGAGATAGAACGGTTATTGTCAGTAACAACTGAGACAAATACTCGCTTAAATTCGCCTTCTTGCTGTAGTTTCTCAACAAATAACGTTAAAACTTGGGTTGCCAAGCCTTGCTGCCAATAGGCATGGCCTAACCAATAGCCTATTTCTGCGCTATGACTATATTCAAATTGTCCCGGCGTTGCAGAGATGCAGCCGATAAACTGATCTTGATAGGTAATAGCTTTAATAAGCGTTGATTGCTTACTGTGTTTAATCCACCAATGAGCATCTTCAAAGGTATATGGAGTGGGAATAGCAGCTGTGATGTATTGTGTCACCTGTGGATGATTTAGATATTCAACCAATAACGGTGCATCAACGTCTTTAAATTCTCTCAGGCTTATCATTAATTTTGTCATTAGAGCTTGGTGTGAAGCTCAGTGTCTGTCATTGTACAAACAAGTACAAGCGCTATTCTTATTGCGCTCTAAAAGCTAGCTTAATGCGTGTTTTACCTTTTTAAACGTTGGTGCAAACCACGGTGTAAATAGCTCAGGCGTCAGCTTAAGTTCTCGCTCGATATCAGCTACAGATTGCCATTTTAATGCCTCAACCTCTTGGGGGTTAAAATCATTTAATGCGGGGTTTTCTCGTGCAACAAAAAGGTGGTCATATTCGTGTTCAATTAGCTGATTTGGCATCACCGCTTTATAGGTATGGCTTCCCACCCAGGTGATTTTTTTTAAATGAATACCCAGTTCTTCTACAACGCGTGTTAATGCAGACGATTTAACGTCTTCGTTAGGTTGTGGATGCGAGCAACAGCTATTGCTCCAAAGCAAAGCACCATGATATTTACACGCCGCACGTTGTTGTAGGAGCAACTGCGTCACGCCTTCATGCTGGCGAGTAATAAATACTGAAAATGCGCGGTGTAACAGTCCCTGTTGGTGAGCTAGTAGTTTTTCCTCACTACCAATTTCTTGATCATTTTCATCAACCAAGACAACACTATTACGGTGCATGGTATTTCTCTTCATTAAAAACGCGCGTAGTATACACTAAAAAAATAACAAGAGATCTCGTCAATAATGAGCAATATCGAAGATTTAATCATTGAACCTATACTTACCCCACAACAACAAGATGTTGAAGATTTATTGACAGGCCTGCGCGCTTATAATATTTCTCAGTTATGGCAAAACGAAAAACGTCCTGTAGCCAGCATGATCCGTCACCTTGATGGTTCAATTGCCGGCGGTATTTTTGGCTATATCAGTTGGGGCTGGTGCTCAATTGAGATGTTGTGGGTAGATGAGCAATATCGCGGTAATGATTTAGCCACTCAATTAATGCAAAAAATGGAACAATTTGCCATCGGCGAAGGTATTACTCATATCAAACTAGAAACTGGTAGCTTTCAAGCATTAGACTTTTATAAAAAACAAGGCTACGAAGTGTATGCTGAACTGGAAGATTACCCCATTGACGAAACTAATTACTATTTAAGAAAATTACTGTAATTAATGCTTACATTGGCAACGGGCATATGTACACAACAATTTTTTTCATCTATCAATGAATTTAACTCGTTTGCCGCCAACGCGCCATCAACCTATGATGAACTTGTTTTAAAGATTCCCCCAAGTTTCTTTTAGACACTTAGACTCCCATTGGGAAAGCCAACTTGGCTTCTTATTTTTGCTCCATTTAAGGCACCGTTTGTTCGGTGCCTTTTTTTCATTTATCCATTACTTCACTGATTTAGTATAAGTGCTCTAAATATGGTGCGATTGCACTAAAAAGGTGCAACAACATACTAACAGCAAAAATAAAATAATTAATAATCAGATAGTTAACACATGGAATATCCCTTGCTTTTGTTTAAACTGTCATTATCAATTAAGACCAATTTATGTCTATTCAAACGCCTATCAGAGGTTTACGTTCTTTTTGTGTTGCTGCTAAATGTCTTAGCTTTAAACACGCCGCATCTCAGCTCTATCTCACGCCGTCAGCGGTAAGTCATCAAATCAAACAGCTCGAAGAACAACTAGGTACCGATCTATTTATTCGCGGCACTCGCTCAATAACGCTGAGTGCGATGGGAAAACAGTTTTATCAATCAGTATCACCAATAATCCATGAGCTTGAATCAACTATCAGTGAATTCACCCAGCGTACGTCCAATAAAACCATAGTCATTGCGTTGCCTGAGTTTTTTGCCAGTGAGTTGTTTATTCCCAAACTCAAACAATGGTCAGAGCAATATCCAGAGATAAACCTACAGCTTGAAATGATGAGTGTTGGAGAACAAGCATCGTCCCTTGCGGATTTATCCATCGTATTATCGAGCGGTCAACCCAATGCCTGCATTGTCAACGAGCTATTTCCGATGCGTTATGTGCCTGCTTGCAATCCTCAGGTATTCGAACAATTTAATCAATCGCCACAATCTCTTAATCAATTTCCTTTGATTTTACATCGCAGTCGACCATGGGCGTGGCATCAATGGGCTGAGCTTGCCAATATCGACGATTTCGATCCTCAACAAATCATTCAGCTCGATAGTATGTATGGCATTGCACGAGCAGCTCAACAAGGCATGGGCGTTGCGCTTATTCCTTTGCCCATCAGTCAAGCCTGGTTTGATGACAATTATCTCGTGCCTCTCTTTGATTGCGCCCTAGACACTAAAGATCGATACTTTCTAATTCAGCACGAAAACCTTAATAATCGTCCTGAATTGACGTTGTTTTCACAATGGGTAAACCAAACATTTTGTGCTAGTTAAACACGTTCACTTCAAGATGAATTTTTTTCGTTTGTAGCAATTGTACTCGCTAGTTACAGTGAGATGGTGAAGCAATGAGGCTTTACTAATTTCACTAGGAGCTTGTTATGCTGAACTATATGAAAGAATCAATTGAACGGGTAAACGATTTTATTTACTTCATTAATCACATTGATGTGACCCAATGGGATGACGGATGTGAGCGTGATGATTGATAAAGAGTTAGCGTTTATAGATACAAAAAGCCTCGCTTCACTTGCCATTTGAGAATATTTTTACAATATTTGATGCAAATTATAAGTGTTATATGGTTTTGCAAAGTTTAGCGCCTGACCATCTAGCACCTTTTGATTCCAATCGTCATATTCTTTTGCCATTAGATAATGATTCAATAACTGCCAAACCAAAAGGCTCATGCCACTGTACTAGAAAGGTTAACCCTTAGGACCTCCTGATAAGCTGATGTTTTTTTCACTTTCAAGCACTGACAATTCGATGTCCTCGGCACACGCAATACCGATAACACAACGTAAAATTTTTAACGGTCAATTGGCCTTACCCAAAAAATGGAAATAGCTTACCTCAGGCGCTTCGTATCAACATCGTATTTTCGAATACCTCGGGTATTGCCATGCTTGACCAGTTAGGCGCATCGCCCTATAAAAAACGTACTTAATGCCCCGCTTGTTGTTGTGCTTTAGCTAAAGCACACAACCCGTTCAGTGCCGCCATAGCCTTGTGGCGGTGGCGATATTTTACTGAGTAATACATGTAGTATTTTCATATTTAAACCTACCGTTCGTTGCTATGAGTTAGTTCAAACAACTTGGCTTCCTTTAAAAAGGCATAAGTTGCTTCAAGGTGCGCCACAATCACACCGCGAATGCCCGATAAGAACATTTTTCTAAACAGATAAACCTTGACGAAAGTCAGCGGATAAACCAGTAATAACTTGGCAGAAGAAGGCAATTGGGTCTTATTAAACTTCTCTTGCGCTTTTAACGATGAGTAACGATTAAATTTGTGCGTTAACACCTCAGTCGAATCATAGCCATAGTGAGTCACCAAAGACTTGATAGAGGCTACACGTGCCCCTTTTTTTAGCACCAGGTTTTCATGCACTAATCGGTCGATAGGGTACGTGGCATGAGTGCGCTTAAAAACACGAATAATTGAACGTTTTCGTGAACGGCACGCCATCGACTCTCCCCACAGTAGATCATCGAAATTCAGACGTATGGCGTCTGCTTTATCTTCGTTAATTATCGTCGTGACTTCATCAATATTGTTCTGGCTTAATACCTCATCGCCATCGATATTGATCAGCCATGTATTGCGACATTGTTCCATCGCAAAGTTTTTTTGCTTAGCATAACCAAGCCAGTCTTGATGAATCACCGTCGCACCAGCCTGCTTTGCAAGTCTGACAGTATTATCTGAACTACCAGAATCAACCACTATCACTTCATCGAAGCAGCTTAGTGCGGCGAGCACCTGTGTAATGTGCGCTTCTTCGTTTTTAGTAATGACAAATGCACTAACGGGTATGTGTCGCGACATCATTTATTCTCCTCTGTTTGTCAGTTCGGCGAGCGCGGTATACTTGTGAAAAGCATATTGGCCAATAACAATAGCCATCAGAAATCCTCGCCAGCCATCAAGGCAACCAAGACGAAATAGATATTGCTGTATAAAATCTGTAACAAAGCGCAGGCAGGCATAAGCCACCGACGATGTTTTCCCTTTATCAAACTTTTCTTGTGCCAGTAGGCACGCATATTTAAGGTGTTTATCTTGCACGTGCTGATAATCACGCCAGCTGTAATGAGCAAGACCATGACGCAGCGTGAGTGCTTTTTTGTTGGGAAGCAGTAGTGTTTCATGAACTTGACGGTTCTTAAATGACGCGCCAGCCTTAAGAAATAGCTTGCCCTGTGGCGATGAATAACGGCCAAATTTAAGTGGTTTACCAAAGAAATAGGTATGCCATTTGAACTGGATTAGGTTAACTGCGACATCTTGCTGCGATAGTACTTCATCGATCTCATGTTTAAGAGCATCAGACATCACCTCATCGGCATCGATATTTAACACCCAGTCATGCTGACAAAGCGCTAGCGCGCGATTGCGCTGTGGTCCATAGCCCGGCCAGTCGGTTTGATGAACGGTGACATACTGCTGAGCAATAGCCACTGTGTTATCCGTCGAACCAGAATCTAATACGATAAGCTCGTCAACCCAACCTGATAACGACGCGAGACAACGCTCAATGCGGTCTTCTTCATTACAGGCAATGACGAAACAAGAAATGGGATGTTTTCGGACAACACTCATAAAATGGACAGCTTCTTTTACAATAGATACCAGCAATGTAACTGGCGCAGCGTCCAAAAAATGTCACTTAAAAATCACAATCAAAAATGATGATTTTAAGATACAAAAAAGCCCCGCAGTAGCGAGGCTCTATTAACTCATTTGTTTAATCTGGGATTAAGCGAACGGGTTAGTTAATACGATAGTTTCAACGCGATCTGGACCAGTTGAGATAATATCGATTGGCACTTCTAGAATCTCTTCAATACGTGCAATGTAATCTAATGCTGCTTGTGGCAATTTACTGTGATCAGTTTGACCAACAGTTACATCAGACCAACCAGGCATAGTTTCGTAAACTGGCGTTACTTTCTCAAAGTCATCAGCTGACATTGGTGCAACGTTAGTTACTGTACCATCTTCGAGTTTGTAACCAATACATAGGTTAAGCTCTTCAATACCATCTAATACGTCTAATTTAGTTAGACATAAACCAGTGATACTGTTTAATTGGATTGCGCGACGCATTGCCACTAAGTCTAACCAACCACAACGACGACCACGACCAGTAGTTGCACCAACTTCATGACCTTTGTCAGCCAAGTATTGACCAATATCGTTAAACTGTTCTGTTGGGAAAGGACCTGAACCAACACGTGTTGTGTAAGCTTTGATAATACCTAACACATATTCAACATGACATGGACCAAAACCAGTACCAGTAGCAACGCCGCCAGCAGTAGTATTTGATGATGTTACGTACGGGTAAGTACCGTGGTCAATATCTAACAATGTACCTTGTGCACCTTCAAACATGATTTTTTCGCCAGTCTTACGAGCGTTATCAAGTAATTCAGTAACATCAACAACCATAGATTTTAGTAAGTCAGCAACTTCTAATGTTTCATCTAGTGTCTTTTGGTAATCAACGCCATCTACTTTGTAGTAGTTAGTTAATACGAAGTTGTGGTATTCCATGACTTCTTTTAACTTGGCTGCAAACTTTTCTGTATCAAACAAATCACCAACACGTAATGCGCGGCGGCTAGCTTTGTCTTCGTACGCCGGACCGATACCACGACCTGTTGTACCAATTGCTTTGTTACCACGAGCAACTTCACGCGCTTGGTCAAGAGCAATGTGATAAGGAAGAATTAATGGACATGCTTCACTGATGCGAAGACGATCGCGAACTGGAACACCGCGCGCTTCAAGCATTTTCATTTCTTCAAGCAGTGCAGCTGGAGATAATACTACGCCATTACCAATGATGCTCATTAAGTCATCACGTAAAATGCCAGAAGGAATAAGGTGAAGAACAGTTTTTTCACCATCAATTACTAGTGTATGACCAGCATTGTGACCACCTTGATAACGAACTGCGTATTTAGCGCTGTCAGTTAATAGATCAACAATCTTACCTTTACCCTCGTCGCCCCATTGGGTGCCGAGCACAACTACATTATTTGCCATTGTTTTGTTCACGGTTTGAAATTAAAGCGGAATTCTAACAGATTTTTGCGCCAGATCTAGCAATAAGTTCACATTTATCAGCTTAATAAAATATGCACCAATCAAGGGCAGTTAGCCCTTGAATTGACTTGCTTAAAATTAACTTTTAACTGGCTAATTTTTATTAATTTTTTAATTTGAATGTTGAAACAGATGCATTTAGTTGCGACACCAATTCCAACACCTGTTGACTCGCAATATGTGAATTTGACGCTCCAGAGGATGTTTCAACAGACATATCACTAATCTTGGTAATACTAATTTCTATCTCATTTGTGACATCAGACTGCTGTGCAATCGCTTCTGCCATCTCGCCGTTCATGGTACTAATTTTATTTATGCCATCGATGATGCCATTAAGTACCTTATCAGTATTTTTCGCATTATCAGACGTATCGCCAGCCAATGTTAATGTCACTTCCATTTGCTTTGCCGATTCTTCGGCATCAACTTGAAGTTTAGTAATCATGTTTTGAATGTCTTGCGTTGAATCGTTGGTGCGCTGTGCAAGCTGTCTAACTTCATCAGCTACCACGGCAAAACCACGCCCTTGTTCGCCAGCACGAGCGGCTTCAATAGCTGCATTAAGCGCTAACAAATTTGTTTGCTCTGAAATACCTTTAATCACATCAACGACCGCGCCAATACTATTGCTGTAATTAACAAGTTCACGAATATTTGCCGTTGTATTGTCAACTTGTTGCTGCATTGTCATAATTGAGTCGACAGTTTTGGCGACTACTTGTTGTCCGCTTAACGCTTCATCCGATACTTCTCTAGCTGCCGATGCTGTAGCCTGTGCAGAATTTACAACATGATCTACATTGGCGCTCATTTGCGTAATCGCCGAGGCAACGAGTTCAGTTTGTTGACGTTCGTCATTAATCGTTGAGCTGGTTTGCTGTGATATCTGTGCAACTTGCTGCGCTTGCGACTCTAATGATTGAGTCGCGTTAAACCTGTCTCTTATACACATCTGACGCTGCCGACGAAGAGGATA